>CAMWMM010000062.1 GCA_947175285.1 uncultured Lachnospiraceae bacterium | reverse complement strand
AATTATATGTGCGGTATCATAGAAGAAGCGGGATATCAATTCTTAAATATGAACAATTATTATAAGGAAATCGGTATTGTCTTTGAGGAGGATTTTGCTGATTATGCCAGCCATACAAATGCTGTCGGTGCAGAGAAATGCACAGCCTTTTTGGAAGATTACCTGCTTGCCAACTATCAGTTTACCGACAAGAGAGGTAACGACCGTTATGATTCGTGGGATAAAGCGTATGAATTATGGCTGGATGAACTGGAGGAAGCTTCTGCGGTGATTGCGGATCATATTGCCAATGAAGATTATGCAGTAATAGAAGAATAGGGTGAAAAATAAATTTTTCACCCGCGAGTTTGTGCAGGCGTTGATAACGCCTTTGCCCAAACATCGCAGGCTGAGATAAAGGAGAGAGAACGATGTTTTCATTTGAGGATTACAAAGAAATTATCAGAATTATAAAAGCAACGGGCAGGCATACCAATTATGCCGGAGCTCTGGGAAAGGACAAGTTCGTTATCATGCGACATGATGTGGAATACAGCGTGGAAAGGGCTTATGAACTTTCCAGAGTGGAACAGAGCATGGACTTTGTTTCCACATACTTTTTTCAGTGGACGAATAATACTTACAATGTTCTTTCCCGAAGAAATTTGGATATGATTAAGGATATGCATGAGAGAGGACAGCATATCGGACTTCATTTTGCATTAAACGGAGTGACGGATATGACTGAGGTTCGTAAGCGGATTCAAAAAGAAGCGGATATTTTGAGCGAAATGTTCGGTTTTGCGATTAAGGAATTTTCTATTCATAGACCCTCCAAAGACGTATTGCGTGAAAATATTAAGCTGGACGGACTTCTTAATGCATATCAGGATGATTTCTTTACTTTTGCGGAACAGGTGACGGAAGAGACGCCCGTCAATGTAAAATACATGTCGGATGCCAATCATATCTGGCGTTATGGTTATCCGGATGAAAAGAATATTACAGGACACGATAAGGTACAGATTCTGACGCATCCGTTTGCGTGGTGCAAAGAGGGATATAATAATTTTAACAATTACAGAGCATTGGTACAGGAAAAATATGAGGAATTAATTGCTTCCATAGATCAGGAATGCAAGGATTTCGGAGAATATAAGGACTATTTTATTGAAAAATATCAGCGTTAGGAACGGAACATAAAGGAGAACGGAATGTGCGGTATCTGCGGTTATATCAGTAAAAAGAATATTACCATAGAACAGCTGAAGGCAATGAATGATACGATGTATCATAGAGGACCGGATGACAGTGGAGAGGAAATCTATGAGATGTCTGGCGGGTATCAGGTAGGATTTGCGCAAAGAAGACTGTCTATTCTGGATTTGTCGGCCTTGGGACACCAGCCCATGCACTCTGCGGATAAGAGAATTTCTGTTGTTTATAACGGAGAAATTTATAATTTTATGGAGTTAAGGGAAAAATTGTCGGATTATCCGTTCCGTTCGCATTGTGATACGGAAGTTATTATTGCCGCTTATTTAAAATGGGGAGCGGATTGTGTGAAGTATTTCAACGGTATGTTTGCCATTGCGCTATATGACAGGGAGAGCAGCGATGTATATCTGATGCGCGACAGAATCGGCAAAAAACCGCTTTATTATTGGAAATCAGGAGACTCCCTCATCTTTGCTTCAGAGCTAAAACCCATCATGACATATCCAGATTTTTCACGGGAAATCCGGATGGAAGTCATATCACGATATTTGTTTCAGCAGTATATTAACGCACCGGACAGTATTTTTAAAGATGTTTATAAAGTGGAACCGGGAAGTGTTCTGCGTTTTCATAAAGGGGAAATAACAACCCTGAAATATTGGGATATTAAGAAAGTATATAAAGAGCAGAGTGAAAATCCTATCAAAAGCTATGAAGAAGCAAAAGAAAGCTTAAAGAAAAGTTTAAAGAAATCCGTAAAGGCTCGTATGATTGCGGATGTACCGCTGGGCTCTTTTCTAAGCGGCGGATATGATTCCTCTCTTGTAACGGCGATTGCACAGGAACATTCCGATACGCCGGTTAAGACGTTTTCCATAGGATTTCATGAAGAAAAATATAATGAGGCAAAATATGCAAAAGCGGTTGCGGAATATCTTGGAACGGCGCATACGGAACTTTATATTGATGAGCAGGAGATGTTTCATCTGGTAGAGAGCATTCCGAAGTATTATGACGAGCCTTTTGCGGACAGCTCCCAGATTGCTACCATGCTTGTATCGGAGCTGGCAAGAAAGCATGTGACGGTAGCTTTGTCGGGAGACGGCGGGGATGAATTTTTCTGCGGTTATAATATCTATGAGAATGTCAGTCAGGCACAGAAGCTGGACATAGCAGGCGGGATGGTGCATACCCTCTGTCAGATGCCGGGATTAAAGCAGATGGGAATAGAAGATAAGCTGCCGTTTCGTGTACGTGTGATTGCAGGAAATCGCGAAAAAGAGAGCAAGACCCAGTTTGGTGCGGGGAATTATATTGTTAAGGCAAATGCTATGGTAAAAGAAACAAAAAACACATTACCGGTGCATTACCTGATTGAAAGCAGTTATGGCGTAGGAAACTGGCAGATTCGCAGAATGCTGCTTGATATGGATACTTATCTGCCGGGAGACATCCTTTGTAAAGTGGACAGGGCTTCTATGAAGTATTCTTTAGAGGCAAGATGTCCTATTTTAGATACGGATGTTATGGAATTGTCCTACCGGATTCCGCATCAATATAAATATGCGAATGGGGATAAAAAACATATCCTGAAAGATATTGCCTACGATTATATACCCAAAGACCTGTTGGACAGACCCAAAGTAGGCTTTGGCGTACCGCTTGACAAGTGGCTGCGCGGACCGTTAAAAGAGCAATTATTAGATTACAGCAGTTATGATTATCTGCAGAAGCAGGGAATTTTTGATGCATCCTATACTTCTGATATGATTCAGAGTTATATTAAGACCGGAGACGCCGGTCCGGCAACAGGAGCAAACTATTCCAAACTCGCGTGGTCGTTCTTTGTATTCCAGCAATGGTATCAAAAGTTGAAAAACTGACGTTTTTCAACTGCAAGTTTGTGTCTGATGCCCCAAACTTGCGAGCTGAGAAGGGAAATAAAAATGGGCGATAAATTAAAAAGGGAATTAATAAAAACGCGAGACGCGAGCCAAAATGAATTAAATAACAACATGGACGGGCAAAAAAAACGGAAATTTGAAAAAAATGCAGGAAAAGTTGCATTTTATATCGGCTCCTTACATAAAGGCGGAGCGGAACGCGTTTTTGTCAATTTAGCGGAGCATTTCTTAAATCAGGATTATCAGGTTCTTATGGTGACGCAGTATCAAAAAGAGGACGAATACGAGCTTGCAAAGGGCATTGACAGGGTGATTTCCGATATTACGCCGCAGGAAACAGCAAACAGCAGAATTATAAACTTCTGGCGGCGTTTGGAGAAACTGCACCGTATATGGAAACAGGAGAAACCCGATTTAGTATTGTCCTGTGCGGGTAAGAATAATTTTATGACAATTGTGTCAACAATGTTTACAAAGACAAAACCGGTTGTATCGGTTGTCGGAGAGGCAAAAGAGGAATATCCGGGAAAACTGATGCGAATTTTAGCAAATTTATTATTCCCGCATGCGGCAGGCGTTGTTTTACAGACGGAACGTTCCCGCAGCTTTTTCTCAAAACGAGTAGGGAAAACGGCTGTTATCCTACCGAATTCATTGAATCCGCTGTTCATCAGACCGGCATTTCAGGGAGAGCGGGAAAAACGGATTGTTTCCGTAGGGCGTATGGATGCCAATAAAAATCACGAGATGATGATTCACGCGTTTGCGAATCTTGCAGCGAAATATCCGGAATATACGTTGACAATATATGGAGACGGTGAACTCAGAAGTCATCTGGAGAAGCTGATTGCTTCTCTGGAACTGTCCGATAAAGTATTCCTACCAGGTGTTATTTTAAATGTAGCGGATGAAATCGAGAAAGCATCCCTGTTTCTTTTGACTTCTTATTCCGAGGGCGTATCGAATGCCTTAATTGAGGCAATGGCGCTGGGACTTCCGGCGATTGCAACCGATGTACCAAGCGGCGGAACGGTAGAGTTGATTGAGCATGGTAAAAACGGATGGATAATTCCGGTAGGAGACGAGACTGCATTGGTAAAAGCTATGGATAAGCTTTTATCTGATAGGGAACTGGCTGAAAGCCTTGGTGCACAGGCACGTAAGATACAGGAAAGATTTGCGCCTGAACGGGTGAATAGGCAGTGGCAAATGTATTTCGAAAAGTTGAAAAATTAAAATTTTTCAACTGCAAGTTTGTCGCTTCGCGTCCAAACTCGCGGGTTGAGAAATGATGGAAAGGATATAGAGGAAATTATCATGTGTGGAATTGCCGGATTTTGTAATGGGGAATTTGACTGGAAAAAGAATATAGAGCGGATGAATGACCGGATGTATCACAGAGGACCGGACGCTTCCGGTATCTGGGCGTCGGAAGATAAGCAGGTTGTGCTTGGACACCGCAGATTATCTATTGTAGATTTAACTTCCGGCGGCGCGCAGCCGATGGAATCACACAACGGACGTTATATATTGGCTTATAATGGGGAAATCTACAATTATCAGGATATAAAGGAAAAGTTAATACAAGAGGAAAAAGTGGCTGCTTTTAGAGGAACTTCCGATACGGAAGTGCTTTTGGAAGCAGTTTCCGCATATGGATTACATGAAACTTTAAAGAAGAGTAAAGGAATGTTTGCCATTGCCCTGTATGACAAAAAAGAACATGAGTTATTTTTAGCGAGAGACAGGGTTGGTGAAAAACCATTGTATTATGGATTTGTTGGAAAAACTTTCGCCTTTGCCTCGGATTTGAATGCATTGACTTGTTTAGACAACTTCACAAACCCAGTAAACAAAGGCGTTTTGGAGACTTATTTCCGTTATGGATATATTCCGGCGCCGTATTCCATTTATCAAAATATTTGGAAATTAGAGCCCGGAAAAGTGCTAAAAATAAAATCACCATTCAATAAATATGACATAGAAGCGTATTGGTCGATGCGCGAAACTGCTTATTATGGACAGACACATCTTTTTCAGGGCACAGAAGAAGAAGCTGCGGAAGAGTTGGAAAAGCGCTTGAAGAATGCTATCCGTGGTCAGATGGCTGCGGATGTGCCGGTAGGCGCTTTTCTTTCCGCTGGGATTGACAGTCCTACAATTGTTGCACTGATGCAGTCGTTAAGTGAAAGAAAAGTCAGAAGTTA
Organism: uncultured Lachnospiraceae bacterium; assembly: GCA_947175285.1. The sequence continues at coordinate 9,270 of CAMWMM010000062.1, read as the reverse complement.
TACAATCGGTATGTGGGAAAAAGATTATAATGAGGCTGAGATTGCGAAACAGATTGCGGCGCATCTCGGTACGGAACATACGGAGTTATACATTACGGAAGAAGATGCTAAACAAGTGATTCCGAAACTCGGCACGATGTTTGGCGAGCCGTTTGCGGATTCCTCCCAGATACCGACATATCTTGTCAGTAAAATGACAAAGGAGCATGTGACGGTATCGTTAAGCGGAGACGGTGGGGATGAACTGTTTTGCGGTTATGGCACATACTCATCTGTTGAGCGTATTTGGAATCAGACAAGAAAAATACCAAGTGTTATTAGAAAACCGGCAAGTGCGGCAATCCTTCACAGCCCATGGGGAAAAAGCGGCTCTCTGGCAGTCAGAGCAAGACTGCTTGGCGCTTCCGGTATAGAGGATATGTACAGGCGTTCCGAAGTGGGAGAGGGAATAGAGTTGGTGTCGCCGGATGTGCTGGGAGAACTTGTGGGTGATGATGGTGGCGGACGATGTACGACTGTTATGGAGGATTATTCGGATTCTTTTTTGCCGGAGCCTGTTCATAATTTGATGTTAATGGACATGCTGATGTATCATCCGGACGATATTCTGACAAAAGTGGACAGAACGGCAATGGCGGTTTCACTGGAAACAAGAGTGCCGATGTTAGACAGGGATGTTATAGAGTTTGCATGGAGTCTGCCGCTTGCCTATAAAAAGCAGGGAGATGTCACCAAAAAAATATTGCGTGATATTTTATATAAATATGTGCCGAAAGAATTGATGGAACGTCCCAAAAAAGGATTTGCCATTCCTTTGCAAAAATGGTTAAAGCAATCGGAACTGCGTGAATGGGCGGAAAGTCTGCTGGATAGGAAACAGATAAAAGAAGAAGGGTTATTAAATGCAGACAGCGTCGAAAAAATGTGGAAGGATTTTATAGAGCATGATATCTGGCGTCAGCAGATATGGTATGTACTGATGTTCCAACAATGCGAAAAATGAATTCTTCGCATCTTAACTTTAGGAGGACTGACAATGAAAGTAATGGAGCACTATGTTTTGGATAAAATACCAAAAGATCAGCAGACAGAACTGATTTCGGTTATTGCGGCAGTATATAATATAGAAGCGTATCTGGAACGTTCCGTACATTCCATTTGTCAGCAGACATATCAGAATCTGGAGATTATTCTGGTAGATGACGGTTCTACTGATAAAAGCGGAGAACTCTGCGACTGGATGGCGAAAGAGGATGAGAGAATCCGGGTGATTCATAAGAAAAACGGCGGACTTGCAGATGCCAGAAATGCGGGTATGGATGCTGCGACAGGAAATCTCATTGCTTTTGTGGACGGAGATGATTATATTGATACGGATATGTATGAAAAAATGCTGGGTGTTATGATAAAGGAGAAGGCGGATACCGCCGTTTGCAGATACCGACGGGTCTATACCGACGGTACGCAGGATGATTCCACCGACCGCGTTGTTGTATGGGAGGGGCAGGAAACACTTCAATATTATATTGAAGAACGGGATGAGTACGATATTCAGAATGCCGCATGGAATAAGCTGTATCGGCGTAAGGTACTGGAGAATCTGCGTTTTCCGGTCGGAAAATGGTATGAGGACATTATGTTTACGACAAAAGCGCTGAGCAATGCCGATAAATGCGTTTACCTTGACAGTGCCTGTTATAATTATATAATAGACAGAGAAGGCAGTATTATGAATGCACAGGTAAATGCCCGTACGTTCACGGATCATATACCGGCATATCAGGAGAAAACGAGATTTTTGCAGGCGCTTGGCAGACAGGATTTGGCTGATATTCATACTTATTTTTTTTATAAGAGGCTTTTGCTTTTTTATAATCAGTTAAAAAAAGGCGAGATTCCAAGTAAAAAGGAATACCTGAATAAAATAACGGAAGTTATAAATGAAAGCATTCCAAAAGAAAAAGAAGCGTATGAGAGAGTATATCATTGCAGTGTTGCGAATCCAAATGAAAAAAAGAAAATGGATTTATTTCTGAAATCACCTAAGCTTTATTGGACTGTTATGTGTATCAATGAAACGGTGATTCTTCCTATAAAAATGAGAAAACACAGATAATAGTGTGAAAAATAAATTTTTCACAGATGAACTTGTTCATCTTGCGAATATTGTGCCTTACGCATAGCGAACTTTGTTCGCATTCAAATGTCGCAGGTTGAGAGAAAGGCATGGTTATTATTATGATTATCATCCAGATGGCGGGCGGGCTGGGAAACCAGATGTTTCAATATGCCCTATACAGACAGCTTATCAGTATGGGAAAAATCGTAAAAATGGATGATGAAGCGGGATTTAAGGAAGATGAACAGAGAAACCCGGCGCTTGCCCCTTTCGGTATTGCTTACGAAAGAGCTTCCCGCAGAGAAATCATACGGATGACGGATGCTTCCATGTTTCCATTGACAAGGATAAGAAGAAAACTCTTCGGCAGACACAGTCATTCTTACTTTGAAGAAAATAAACAGTTTCAGGCAAAAATTTTTGACTGGGATAATGTGTATCTTGAGGGATACTGGCAGTCCGAAAAATATTTTTCGGATGTTGGGGAAACATTGAGAAAAGAGTTTGGATTAGAAAGCGTCAGAGAAAACCATTCCAATGGCTGCGGATTCTCTGAACAGGCGAAAAAAAGCCTGCAGGAGATTGAGCAGACACAGTCAGTCAGTATACACATCCGCAGAGGCGATTATCTTCTGCCGCAAAATCAGGCGTTATTTGGAAACATTTGCACAGAATGCTATTATGAAAGAGCAATGAAAACGATTGCAGACAGACATCCGGACGTTACTTTTTATCTTTTTACCAATGATAGTGAATGGGCGAAAGAATGGATAGATAAGCCATACCGGATTGTACCGATAGAGTGGGAAGGAGCAAAAGATTATGAACTGCTTACGCTGATGAGCCGTTGTAAGCATAATATTCTGGCAAACAGCAGTTTTAGCTGGTGGGCGTCTTATTTAAATGAAAATCCGGATAAGATGGTAACGGCGCCGGATAAATGGCTGAACGGCTGGGATTGCAGTGATATTTACAGAAAGGATATGACAATCATAAATGGATAAACAGGAACAGACGACGGACAAAGTGACAATGCTGCAAAAAATCAGTTATCTGTTTGACAGGAAACAAAAGCTGCAGTTTGTAGGATTGGGTATTTTAATATTAATTGGCGGTATGCTGGAAACGGTGAGTGTTTCTATGATGGTTCCGGTCGTACAGGGCATCATGGATCCTGAAGCGTTATTAAGTAATGAAATCGTGCAAAAAATAACAAATGTTCTGCATATAGATTTATCGAACATGGTGCAGGCAGGAGGGGCGAACCGGCTGATTACTGCTATGCTGGCTTTCATGATAGTAGTATTTATTGTAAAAAATATGTATCTTCTGTTTCAAACATATGTGCAGAACACTTTTGTGACAAGAAACAGGAATAAAATGATAAGCCGTGTCATGAGGGAATTTTTAAACAGACCATATGAGGACTATTTAGGCGCGGACATTCCTACCGTATTCCGTCTGACGGACAGTGACATTCCGACGGCATTTCAATTAATTCTGGTATTGATTCAAATGATTACGGAAGTTGTGGTATCTGCTTTCTTATGTATCGTGCTGGTTGTTGTCAGTCCTGTTATGACCCTTTTTATCGTTGTCATTTTCCTGGGGATGACATTACTGTTATCAAAGCTGCTAAAGCCGCGTCTGAATGCGATTGGAAGAAAAAATCAGGAAATCCAGTCCAGAATAGCTAAGTGGCGCATCCAGTCCATTTATGGCCTGAAAGATGTCAAAGTATTAAACAGAGAAGAGTTTTTTATCCGGAATTATTATGAGAGCGGCAGTATCGGCGCCAATGTGGCGCGTAATTATGCGGTACTCAATAATTTGCCGAGATTGTTGATTGAGACAATTTTTATTGTCAGTATGCTTGCTTTTATTATGGTATATATGCTTGGCGGCGGAAATATCAATGTGCTGATTCCGCAGTTGACGGCTTTTGCGGTAGCGGCGATTCGTATTATGCCTAGCGCCAACCGTATTAATACTTATATTTCTGAAATTGCTTATTCGCAGCCGTGTCTGGATTATTTATATGAAAACCTGAATGAGAGTATGAAAATGGATGTTAACGGCAGTGTAACAGGGCTTAACGGAGAGAGAGACAGCAGGGAGGAAAAAACGGTACTGCAGGATAAAATTGTACTGGATCATATTACATTTGCTTATCCGGGAACAGACAAAAATATCTTTACGGACGCCCATATGGAAGTGAAAAGAGGACAGTCCGTCGGTATTATGGGACCGTCCGGCGTCGGAAAATCCACGATTGTGGACATTCTGCTCGGGCTTCTGCATACGAAAGAGGGTTCCATTACATGGGACGGCAGGAATATCTTTGATAACTACGAGGCGTGGCTTGCGCAAATCGGCTATATACCGCAGTCTATTTATCTTGTGGACGAGTCTATCCGTGACAATATTGCCTTTGGCATTGATGCGGATAAAATTGATGATAAAAGAATTTGGGAAGTGCTGGAAGAGGCGCAGTTAAAAGAGTTTGTAGAAGAACTGCCGGAAGGGCTGGATACTAAGATAGGTGACAGAGGTGTCAGAATATCCGGCGGACAGAGACAGCGGCTCGGTATTGCAAGAGCTTTATACCATGACCCGGAAATTCTGGTGTTCGATGAAGCAACATCCGCTTTGGACAATGATACGGAAAAGGCGGTTATGGATGCGGTCAACAGTTTCCACGGAAAGAAAACAATGGTTATAATTGCGCATAGATTAAATACGATTGCAAAATGTGATGTGATTTATAAAGTGGAAAATGAGAAAATGATACAAAGCAGCTTATGAACACAATAAAATAGCTATAGATATTTATTGGGAGCGGGAAAGGCATGGTTTAGGATATGTTAGGGATTGAAGCGCAGGAAGGGTTTGGATTAGGAAATCAGTTGTTTTTTTATATTACAACAAGATGTATCGCAATGGATAAGGGATATCAGTTCAGCGTTTTGGATCCCGAACATTTTGCGAATAATATGCATAGTGACTGCGGACTCTATTTTATGGATTTAGATTACGGCGTACCCTCTAAAAAAGAGGATTATCAAAATGTTTATCATGAAAAAGAAGACCGCCTTTTTGCAGGAAATTCAAAACATGACTTAACGCATGGCGTATATATTACCGATACGGACAAGGCGTTGTTTGAAGTAGCCGATAATACGCTTTTATATGGAAATTTTCAGTCAGAGGATTATTTTATCCGGCATAAAGAAGAAATTAAAGACTGGCTGCGTGTAAAACCTGAATATGATTGCAAGGAATACAGCAGAGATAATCTTTGTATTCTGCATCTTCGCTGCAGCGATTATATGGGTTCGCCGGAACTTTATCTGCGGAAAAAGTACTGGCTTCAGGGCATGAAACAAATGCGGAAAATCAATCCTGATATGGAATTCATGATTATTACCAATGATGTAAAAGAGGCCGGTAAATTTCTGCCGGGTATTCCTGCTTATAATTTTGACTTGGCGAAAGATTACAGTATTCTGAAAAACGCGAAGTATCTTCTGCTTGCCAATTCCTCTTTTGCATACTTCCCGGCATTTACCAGTGAATCCGTACAATATATATTAGCTCCTAAATACTGGGCGAGGCATAATGTATCGGATGGTTACTGGGCGTCGGAACAAAATATTTATGCCGGCTGGCACTATATGGACAGGCAGGGCAGGGTATTTAGCGATACGGAGTGTCGAAAAGAACTGGAGCAGTACAAGAAAAGTTCCGAAAAATATGCACATATTAACGAGCACCCGCAGGGTTTGCGATTAAAAGTAATGGAACTTCATGGAAAGTATATTTATGGGAAAGCATACTGCAGCAAAATAGCTAGCGGAATCAAGAGACGGATAAGAAAGCTTTTTTGGAGGGAATAGTCTGTGAAATTAAGTACAATACAGCAAAAGTATTTGGCAGCGCTTCTTTTGCTGATATCGATAGTTCCTCTTTTGCTGCTTGGAAAATATAATGTGATGTGCATTGACGATTATGATTACGGCATACAGGTTTACGATACATGGATGACTACCGGATCGTTGTGGCAGTCCGTGCAGACAGCTATATCGCAGACTGCAGAATTTTTCAAAGAATGGCAGGGAACCTATGTGTCCTGTTTCCTAATGGCGCTTTGTCCGATGAACTTTTACTATGAGGCTGCATTTCTGGTTCCGGTTATTATGATAGGAATGTTTTGTGTGTCCACTTTTTTGTTAGGAAGACAAATCATGATAAGGTGGCTTGGCAGCGATAAGCATCATGCCGGTCTTGTTATGTTTTTACTGCTGTTTATGTTTTATCAGGTAATGGAAGCGCCTTTTGAGGGAATTTACTGGTATAATGGTGCGACACACTATATTTTTATGGAATCACTGCTGTTTTTGATGCTGACACTTGTGTCAGGAACTATATGGACTGAGAAAAAGGTTAATGCTCTTGTCTGGTGTATACTTGCTTCACTGGATGGGGTTATCGTAGGCGGCGGCAACCTGATTACAGGATTGCAGGCTGAAATTCTTTTATGCTTTCTTCTGGTTTTTACGTATGTGAAGAAACGGGAGAAGATAATATATGTCTTGTTGCCGCTTATTTTGTTTTCGGCAGGTTTTCTATGCAATATCTTAGCGCCGGGAAATGCAGTAAGGGCGGGACTTGATTCGGATGTTGGCTATTCTCCGGTATTGTCGGTTATCTTATCTTTTTATTATGCACTTGTTTTTATGATAGGATGGACAAATACACTTGTTATTTTAATGTGGCTTGCATTACTGCCAGTAATGTGGCAGATCGGAAAAAACTCCGAAAAGTCTTTCAGGCATCCTGTGTGGGTGAGCGTGGGCGGATTTTGTATTCTGTCGGCAATGTTTACGCCGACATTGTATGCAGTCGGTATGGTAGGGCTTTCAAGAGTGGATAACATTATTCAGATGGTGTATTATCTGTGTTTGTTTATGATTACGACCTATTGGCTCGGATGGATTAGCCATGCCGGTGAAGATTTGAAAAGAGAAGAGGCCGGAGAGAAAAAATCGGCATCGGGAAAATTGTTGGGAGATTTTCTGGAAAGTACGCAGAATATGATGACAATATGCTGTATGCTGCTTGTTCTGATAGTATGGCTGTTTACCGCGGACAAGAATACTTATACAAGCATTTCTGCACTGCGTTCCCTTGTCAATGGCGACGCGGCGGCTTATTATACGGAGGCGATGGAACGGCACGAGTTGTATGTGGATGAAAGTATAGCGGATGTGGTGGTAACGTCTTTTTCCGCAAGACCTGCTTTATTTGATTTTGATGATTTGACAGGGAATGAGGAGAATTGGCTGAATCTGGCGGTTTCGAGATATTATCACAAAAATTCGGTAAAATTGCAAAACAATAAATAGCACACGTTATAATAATGAGAGAAAGGCATATGCAGATATGGAGACAAAGAAATTGAAGCTGCCCAATGTGACACTGGCGGCAATGACAAGTGTAAATATCTATGAGACAATCAAAGCTTTGGAGTACAGTATGCAGGGAATAGAGTTCGGAGAAGTGGTTTTGATTACACATAGAAAACCGTTTTTTCTGCCGAAGAGTATCCATTATAAGCATACTTCCAAACTGCGGAATATTGACGCATTTAATTATAAGGCGGTTTATGAACTTGCGGATTATATTGATACCGATTATGTATTACTGATACAATACGACGGGTTTGTCGTTCATCCGGAGAGCTGGCGGGATGAATTTCTTGATTATGATTATATCGGTTCCCCATGGCCGCTGCCTGACAGAGCAGATGCTTATCGGGATTCCAAAGGAAATATATGCCGGGTTGGCAACAGTGTTTCCATCCGGAGTAAGAGGCTTCTTGATTTCCCCAGACAGGCAAGGCTGAAATGGGAAAGAATGGAGGACGGTTTTTATAACGAAGATACTTTTTTGTGCTGTAAAAATAGAAATATCATAGAAGAGGCGGGCATGCGTTTTGCGCCGATTGAGGTCGCAAAATATTTCGGACACGAGCACATGATTCCGGAAATTATGGATGTGGAAAAGCCTTTTTTGTTTCATAAATGGCGGGGAAGAAATGAGCAGTACCCGAGATTTGTCAATCCATGGACAGTAAGGTGGCAGAAGACAAAGGATATTATTAGACCATTTTTATTCTGGAGGAGATTTCATGGTTTATGATTGCGTTCCCTTTTTTAATGAATTGGATATTTTAAAGCTACGTATGCATATTCTGGCGCCATATGTGGATAAGTTTGTTATTGAAGAGTCAACCGTTACTTTTTCCGGGGAGCCAAAGCCGATGATTTTTGCTGAAAACCGGGAATTATTTGCAGAGTTTGAGGAGAAAATCCTTTATGTGGCAGTTGATAATTCCCCTATGAGCGGTGTGACAACTCATGAGCGTGATTATTTTCAGAAAAATCAGTTAATAAAAGCGATGGAAAATTGTAAACCGGATGACATCATTATTTTCAGTGATGTGGATGAGATTCCGAATCCGAAAGCGATGGAAGAAGTAATTGAGCATTTTGATGCATCGAAAGTATATCATTTTGCACAGAGACTATTTTACTGCTTTTTGAATATGGAAGAAGTTTCAGGGAATCTTTTGTCTATTACGGGAGAATTCCCGGGGGTTTTGAAAAAGCAGTGGCTTGGAACGAAAGTATGCAGCTTTGAGAATCTGCCAAAGGAGGGCATTGTCTTTTTACGGGAGGTTTCACCGACAGACCCGGTAAGTGTCAGAGTAGCGGACGGCGGTTGGCATTTTGGTTATATGGGAGGCGATGGAGAGCGGGATGTGGCAAAGCGCATAGGTGAAAAAGTAAAAGCCGCGGCGCATCAGGAATATAACAGCAAACGTTATTTGAATGAGGCGGTGGACAGACTGTTATGCGGTGAAGATATTTTTGACAGGGATGCTAAATTCATCAGGGTAGAGATTGACGAGAGTTTTCCCTCCTATCTGCGGACGCACTGGGAAGAGTACGACTTTCTTATTGCGCCCGAAGTGAGTAAGGCGAAAGTTGCCTGGAAGAAAGCGAAGTTAGGATGTATGCAGTTTTTGCGGAAAGTTCATGGAGCGATGGCGCGGCTAATGTGTTTGTGTGCAATCATTATTGGATTAA
>CAMWMM010000061.1 GCA_947175285.1 uncultured Lachnospiraceae bacterium | reverse complement strand
CCTCTAACGGTGTCAATCCCATAGAAGTATCAATACATTTTCCGTTCTTCACTGCTGATACGCTTGCACCGTTTCCAAGATGGCATACGATAAGTTTTAAGTCTTCATACTTTTGTCCTAAAACTTCTGCCGCGCGTTTTGACACATAAGAATGGCTTGTTCCGTGGAAGCCGTATCTTCTTACTTTGTATTTCTCATAATATTCATAAGGAAGACCATACAGATATGCCTCTTTCGGCATTGTCTGATGGAAAGCCGTATCGAAAACGCCTACCATAGGTGTTCCCGGCATCAGTTCCTTACAAGCTGCAATACCTATCAGGTTAGCAGGATTATGTAACGGCGCCAACTCATTGCAATCAGTAATTGCCTGTACAACTTCATCTGTAATTAAAGTAGAGGATGCAAATTTCTCACCGCCGTGTACAATACGATGACCGACCGCACCGATTTCGGATAATGATTTCACAACACCGTTTTTTTCATCTACCAGTGCATTCAATACCAGTTTAATTGCCTGTGTATGATCCGGCATCGGCGTTACTGTTTCTACTTTTTCTTTGCCGGTCGGCTGGTAAACAAGCTGGCTTCCTTCAATGCCGATACGTTCACACAAGCCTTTTGCGATTAATTCTTCCGTCACTGCATCAATCAACTGAAATTTCAAAGATGAACTTCCGCAGTTAATGACTAATATATTCATTGTCTCGTGATACTCCTTTCTCATTCTTCAACTTTATTTTAGCCAAGCTGTGCCTGTACTGCTGTTAATGCTACAACGCCGACAATATCTTCCCAGGAACAGCCACGGGATAAATCATTGACCGGTTTGGCAATTCCCTGTAACATAGGACCATATGCCTCAGCTTTTGCCAATCTCTGTACTAATTTATATCCGATGTTACCGCAGTCCAAGTTCGGGAAAATCAAAACATTGGCTTTTCCGCCTACTTCGCTTCCCGGCGCTTTGGATTTCGCTACTGAATGTACAAGCGCTGCATCTGCCTGTAATTCGCCATCCAGACATAAGTGCGGATACTGCTCATGTGCGATTCTTGTCGCCTCTACCATTTTATCTACTAACGGATGCTTTGCGCTTCCCTTCGTAGAGTGGGAAAGCATTGCGATAACCGGTTTTGCTCCTACCAGACTCTTGAAGCTTCTTGCGGAAGCCTCTGCTATGGAAGCAAGTTCTTCTGCCGTCGGATCCTGATTCAAACCACAGTCTGCAAAAAGGAATGTGCCGCCCTCACCAAATTCACAATCCGGTACATCCATAATGAAGAAACCGGATACCAGTTTTACGCCGGGTGCAGTTTTTAAAATCTGAAGCGCCGGTCTTAAAGTATCTGCAGTTGCATGAGCGGCGCCTGCCACCATACCGTCTGCATCATTCGCCTTTACCATCATAACGCCGAATGTCAGATAATCTTTTAAAAGAGTTTCTCTTGCTTTTTCCGGCGTCATACCTTTATTTTTTCTCGTCTCATACAGTAAGTCTACATATTCATCCAGCTTATCTGTCTTTTCAGGGTCAACAATGGTAACGCCATCCAACTCTACTTCCAGCCATCCGGCACCATCCAGAATCTTATCTTCATTACCAATCATAATAATATTGGCAATTCCCTCTTTGATAATATGTGATGCCGCAATCAGCGTTCTCTTATCGCTGGTCTCCGGCAGTACAATTGTTTTCTTATCACTTCTTGCTTTTTCTTTCATCAAGTCAATATATGACATAATATACTCCCTTCTTTACACTTTCTATTTAGGTCTTACTGTTAACATCTGAATCAGACCGTCTTCATTAACTTCCCGTACCGTAGCAATTGCCATAATATTATATCCGCCGAAATTCGCTACGAACTCCGCCTGTGTATCATTTACCACTTCTGCCTCGGCAATAGAATACTGACGAAAACCGAACCTATTTCGGAAGAACATATTAATCGCTTCTTTACCATAAATATGATACTCTTTCTGAGCGGAGGAATTAGCGCAGTAATCACTCAGAATTCCGTCTTTTGTAAACATCTCTGCAAGACCTGCAAAGTCTTTATTTTCCATAGCTTCTACATATTTCTCAATAGGTTTCATAGTATCCCCTCCCGTCTTAATATACTTTTTCGGTATTGAGCAAAGCATCCGTACCGCCGTCTACAAACATGACATTACCATTAACGCCTCTTGCAGCTTCTGATACCAAAAATACCATTACTTCTGCAATTTCATCTGCATCCATCAGACATTCCTGACCATATTTGGTCGGAATCGGAAGTGCATTCAACGCCATTTTAGCAGAAGTGCTCATTGTTGCTGTCATTGTTGTATTTACATTTCCGGGAGCAACCGCATTAATACGTACACCGTTAGCTGCCCAGGAGGCAGAAACACGTCTTACCCATCTTGCCAAAGCATATTTTGTAGAAACATAAAGACTGTTACCTACACTCAGATTAGAAGTATCCATCTGTGATACCAGATTCAAAATTCTTTTTTCATCCCCAATATTGTTCAATAAATCTGCAATATCCATACGTCCCGCACCCTGCGAAATGGTGTTGGAAGCGGTTACTACGCAGCTTCCGTGCTTCTTTGCAAGCAATTCGTATGCTCCTTTTGCAAGCGCTAACGTACCGAAATAATTGAGCGAAATAATCAACGGAAGATTGCCGCAGGCACCGGATACACCGGCATTACAAATAATTCCATCCAAGCCTTCGGGATGTAACATCTTAAGTCCGCCAACTGCTTCCTGCCTTCCTTCCTCTGTTGCCAGATTAACACAGATATCCCCATCTCTTAAATCAATGTTGATAACCTCGTGTCCACGCTGTAACAACAGTTCCTTTGTTTTGGCGCCGATTCCGCTCGAAGCGCCGGAGATTGCATATACACCCATAATTTTTCCTCCACTTCTTCTCTTTATTTATCATTAATACCCAATGGTATAAATGCCTGATTATTGTATTTTACTGCAAACGCAGCATTTCTGTGTAGGCGAGTAAAAACGGTCCCACACCTTTTGCATCATCTTTTACAACCGGCTCTGACATGTAATAGTCATAAGTTCCCGAACGCATCTGCTTACCGCCGAGACCTGCCACAAGACAGATACCGTCAAGATGCAGATTTCCCTCTTCGTCCGTAGAGAGATATTTATCACAGATGCCGTGAAATGCTTTTTTCCCGTACTCGCGGTATTTTTCCGGTAAAAAGCCAAGACGGACACCTTTTAACAAAGCATATGCCATAATAGAGCTTCCGCTTGTCTCCAGATAGTTTCTATCCATACCGCCTACATTGACAACCTGATACCACATGCCGCTCTCATCCTGATACCGCAGCATCGCATCCATCAACTCTACGAATATTCTCTTCATATTTTCATATGGCGCTCCGTGAGATGCGTCTGCCTTATCCAGCGTATCTAATAATGCCATAGAATACCATCCAAGTGCACGAAGCCAGAAATTCTGGCTGAGTCCGGTAACTTTATCACACCAGAACATTTCTCTGGAAGAATCATAAGCATGATAGTAAAGTCCGGTTTTAGGATCTTTCATATTCAGGGCAACCTGCTCAAACTGATTGAAAATATCATCATAATTTTTCTTATTGTTAAAACGGGTCTCATACTCCATATAAAACGGCTGGCACATATACAGTCCGTCTAACCAGACCTGATTCGGATAAATGTTTTTATGCCAGAAGTTTCCTTCTTTTGTTCTCGGCATTTGCTCAATCTGACTGTATACTAAGTCAATAGCTTTACGATACTTCTCTTTTCCTGTTAAATCATACAACTCAAATAATGTTTTTCCGGCATTGACGTTATCAATATTTAACTCTTTTACGTCGTATCCTTCGATTGTGCCGTCCTCATTCACCTTGCAGTCAATAAACGCATCCGCAAACTGAAAATATTTTTCATTTTTGGTAATGGCATACATCTCTAAGATTGCTTTAATCATACATCCGTCAATATAGTTCCATGTGGATTTCACGCCCTGCATGATTTTTTCAATATTCCAGATTGGACGATCCGGTGTACTTTTCTCCATCAACTCGTCAATATATTTTTCAATTCTATCCATGACATCCTCCTTTTAGCCGTTTATTTTTCACATTTTTTAAGCTGCAAATACTGGCTGTAAGCCATCATAAATATGCCTGCTTTTTCCGCATCACCTGTAAAATTCCCTTCCGGATTCTCTATCACTTTCATAGCGGAATCTGCATATTTTTCTTTTAATAAAACACCCATACGGCATGCTTTCATGATGCAATAACTTATCAGGATATCCTGACACGGCGCCACGCTTTTCAGTGTCAGTTTAAAATTATCCTGAAGCTTTCTGTACTGCTCATAGATTTCAAAACTCATGTTATCCATCGTATCAATCAATGCTGCAAGATATCTTCCCGCACTTCTTAGCTGTACTTCCTTTTCATTATATAAAAATTCCTGTACATTTTCAAACTGATTGATAATATCATTGTACTTTTCTTTTTTATTGTATTTTGTTTCATATTCCATGCAAAAAGGCTGTGTCATATAAAGAGCATCCAGCCATGCTTCACTTGGCTCCCCCGACTGATAAAAGAATTTCCCGCACTCATCTCTGATAAAATCAATCGCCTTACGGTATTTCTCATCTTTTGTCTTATCATACATAAAATAAAGAATCCTGCCGCAGCTAATATTCTCAATCTGCTCATTCTCTTCCAGATTTTTCTTAATCGCACCATCCTGTGTAATCAAATCATCCAGACAGGACTCTATAAAAGAAAAATATTTCTCCTCCCCTGTCGCTTCATACATCTGCTTTGCGCCCATAAGCATAACGCCCATTTTGTAATTCCACTCTTTTGGCTGTCCACAGCAGAAGTCAAAACATTCATTCATATACTTTTCCGCTTCCATCTTCTATCCCTCTCCTTCCCTATATAAATCCCCATTAATTATGCCTGAATCCGTTTTTTTCTCCAATACCCTGTCTTATACACGATATATAGAACGATAGCCGACAAGCCGTTGCTGACAACAACGGAATACCATACACTCCGAACGCCCATATGCAGCCATGAGCCGCAGATATAAAGAGTAGCAAACCGGAATATCCACAGTCTTGCGGCATCAATCACCATCGTTACTTCCGTATGCCCGCTTCCTTGAAACAATCCCATACTGGAATTATAAACGCCATTAGCAAAACACCAGAATGCCATAATACTTAAAAAATCCGCCGCCATGCCGATTACTTCCGCATCTTCCGAAAAAATTTGAACAATGGCAGTCGAAACAGGCGCTCTGGAAAGAATCATTCCTCCTACGAAGAGAAAAACAACGCTTATCCGCATGGAAAGCTTATAGCCTTTCTCTGCTCTGTCATACTGCGTAGCGCCTACATTTTGTCCTACAATCGTTGCAACCGCAGAACCGATTCCGTTTGTCGGCAGTGTAATTAAACTATTAATTTTGTTTCCGATTCCATAAGCCGCCATCGCCTGCGTACCATACTTTAATACATTTTTCGTCATAAGCAGAAAACCAAATTGCATGGTACTGCCGCCAATTGCCGTAGGAAGCCCTATTACCAGAATATTTTTCAGTTTTTCTTTTTCAAATTTCAGTTTGCGCAGATTCAGATGAATATCTTTTTCTTTATTTAATAATAGTACAAATGCAATCACCGCAGGAGCCGCTTTTGCTGCTACCGTTGCCAATGCCGCGCCTGCCACGCCCATATGAAGAACCATCATAAATAACGGATCCATTATCATATTGAGTGAGATGCCAAATAAATTCAAAAACATCGGCCGGACAGTATCGCCCTGTGCCTGATTAATTGCGGTATATATATTGACCGTATACAAAAAGGGCATATCCAGAATTACTAGCTGCAAATAAGTCTTGCTGTAGTTCCATGTCTCCTCTGTTGCTCCAAGCCATGTGACAATGGAAGGTGTAGCAACTGCGCAAAATCCGGCACATACAAGAGAGAAAATCAATGCACAGGCAAATATTTGATTTGCCATGCTTCTTGCATCTTCATCTTTCCTGGCACCCAAGTATTGTGAAATCAAAACGGAACCCGCTACCGTAATACCGGAACCGAAATTAATGACAATATTCTGCATGGGCGATACAAGATTGATTGCTGCAAGTTCTTCTGTCCCCAGCTTTCCAAGCCAATACGTATCCGTCAGATTATACATCGTCTGCAAAAAGCTATTAATAACAACTGGTATTGCAAGTGTCAGTATTGCCTGCAGCAGATTCCCGCTAAGTAATAATTCCCGATTATTTTTCTTGTTCATTTCTATTCCGGCAGCTCCTGATAATGAAATGTCTCAAACTCTACAAAAAGTGAGTTATCTCCCGCATAACCATACATACCGACCATCGCCCCCGTAAAACGTTTCCCCATGGATATACCTTCATCACACAAGTAATACACATTGGACAATTCCGTTACGTTTTTTCTTTCTTTCCCTATTTTACCATAATAGAATTGCCTACGTAAATATCTTGTTTCCACTCCGAGAGTATATTGTTCTCCCACGGGATTAATAAGTGTCTCTTTTGTATGGCAAATATCCTCTTTTCCGATATGTTCTTTCACCTGCAAAAAATAATTTTCTTTTTCTTTGGAGACAAAAAAGCATACCCATGTATTTTCATCATAATAACAGGTGATACCCGCTTCCTGCCCATCGCAAAGTTCAGGGACTTTAAATTCCGCCTCTGCTTTGAAACAAAAATCACACTGTCTTCTCACCAGAATATTTCTTGCCCGTACATCGGAAAGCGGCGCACGGCTGCCTTTTACTATAAATTTTCCATCCTCTATACGGATGCCGTCCGCTTCCGGCGGTCTTGGCGTAATAAAATCTGCCACCGCTGTTTCGCTGACCTTTTTCGTTTTCGGCAGATTAGGCATAATCTGTAATGCACTCGGTCCTTTCAACTGATTGACAATCGGCCATCCGTCCTCTGTCCATGTCACAGGGTCGAGCGCAGTTTCTCTGCCGAGTATGCTGTATCTGCCCTCTACTTTTCTGCCGCACAGATAGACCATATACCATTCTCCATTCTGTGTACAGACCGGTTTCCCGTGTCCACAGCGTTGTATGGCGGCTTTTTCATCCATCTGCCGCATAATCGGGTTGTATGGACAAGGCTCATAATTTCCCATCACCTCCCTGCTTCTTGCCACGCTGATACGGTGTCCGGGGCCTGTTCCGCCCTCTGCAAGGAACAAATAATAGTAACCGTCTTTTTTTAACAGATGCGGCCCCTCAGGCGCGCGTTTCTGGTCTCCGTAATATAATAAAGAAGCTTCCGAAATCTGTTTCTTGCAGTCACTGCTCAATTCAAAAATTCTGGCTCCTCTGTTAAGAAGCATATAGTGTCTGCCGTTCTCATGAAAAATTGAAGGATCAATTCCATCCTCATCGATAATCGCCGGTTCACTGTATGGTCCTTCCGGTTTATCGGAGGAAACAACAATCTGCTTCCTGTACACGGTTCCGGTATCATTTAAGCGATATGTTGCTGTAATATAAAACGTACCGCTATCATAAGAAATATCCGGCGCCCAGTAACCTCTTCCGCCTTCTAATTCATCCAAATGCGCCCATGCCGGATTTGTAATGGCATGGCCAATAATCTCCCAATGCACCAAGTCCTTAGAATGAGAAATCGGAATGCATGGAAAGAAGATGAATGATGAATTTACCATATAATAATCTTCTCCCACCCTGACAATGGAGGGGTCAGGGAACATTCCCGTACGGATAGGATTATGATACATTTCGCTGTATTTTGCTCCTACCTGTTCTTCATAATAAGTCAAAAGTTCCTTATCATTACGCTCCCACGCAATTTGATAGGGAGTAATTAAGTTGCTGTCGCCTGCAGCAATGTCCATTCCGACCTTTTCTACCAGATAGCGGTTCATCTCCAAATCCCCTGACATTGCCGCGTAGTGGAGGATTGTCCGGTTTTTGTCATCCACCGTATTCATGCTTGCTCTGGAATATTCAACAATGTATTTTACAATGGGAAAATCCCCGGCTTTTGCCGCATACAGGCATAATGGAACGCCATCCTGCGTTTTTTCGTCAATACAGGGCGGATTCTCCACCAGAATCCGCTCTGCCTCTTTCAGATTTTTTTCCTCAATCGCCTGTTGTAAGGGGTGTAACGTGAATGTACTCAAAATCTGCATATCCTCCTTTCTCTTTTTCTGCCAGCACATTGGCAAATAGACCTATCTTCGCACCAACCCACGTATGATCTGAAGGCATAAAGTCTGTCGCCACAGCCGCTTCTGCGCCATCTTCCACGGCATAATACATCTTAAAAAGCGGAGATTCTTTTCCCTCTTCCATAACAAATGTTATGTATATCTTTTCCATATCGTCAGCGAGTGTTGTCAGTACTTTCGTCTTTTCTTTTACAACATCCTTACCATTCTCTTTATCATCATAGGCTTCCGCATATAGAAGCGTCTTTTTTCCATCTACAATTCTTACTGCGATATAGGCATAATGTCCTCCCATCATAACCATTCCCGCCTGTTCTTTCTCCGTCAAAGAAGTCAGATGCAGACATGCGGTTGCTTTAAAATACGGACATACGAGTTTCTGTGTCAAAACATTGGCGCTCTCCCAGAGTATCGGTTCTTCTTTTCCGGAAGGATTTAGTGCTCGCAGTCTTAAGAAACCCGGTCTCTCTGTCAAAGAATAGAAATTTTCTTTCGGATTTCCAAGCCACTGCCACATCAAATCAAGCTTCTCATCCTCAAAATCATCGGAAGCCTCTAATGAGCATGGTTTTTCCGAAATGCCTGTGTTTGGTTTTTTATGAATGAGGCAGGGCTCACCGCATCCATCCTGCGCATTGATGCCCATAACCGGCCAGTCATTTTCCCACACGACAGGCTGCATATGCACAATACGTCCATATAATCCTCTGTCCTGAAAATGGATAAACCACTCATCCCCGTTAACCGTATCTACCAACGCTCCCTGATGCGGTCCATTGATAATACTGTTTCCCTGCTTCAATACAATTTTTTCTTCATAAGGTCCATAGATATTCTTAGAACGAAGCGCTGTCTGCCAGCCGGGCTTTACCCCTCCCGCCGGAGCTAAAATATAATAATACCCGTTTCTTTTATATACTTTCGGTCCCTCTATGGTCGGCTGTGTTTCCACACCATTATATAACAGGTGATCTTCTCCGATAGCTTTTGTGCCGTCTGCGGACATCGGGAAGATTCCGAGATAACTCTTGAATCCGATGCGGCTCTTGGCATATCCGTGAATAATATATGCTTTGCCGTCATCATCCCAGAAAGGACAGGAATCAATCAACCCCTTTCCCTCTAATACGAGTACCGGTTCATCCCATTTCCCTAACGGATCTTTTGCACTTACCATAAAAATACCTTCATCCGGCATTCCGTAATATATATAAAAACGCGTGTTATGATATCGGATTGCAGGCGCCCAAACACCCTTTGAATGCTGCGGAATATCATACTTTTCATAGTCTATCTTATCCAAAGCATAATTCACGAGTTTCCAGTTTACCAAATCTTTCGATGTCAAAATCGGAAGTCCAGGTATATAATTAAAGCTGGACGCCGTCATATAATAAGTATCTCCTACTCTGATGACATCCGGGTCCGAATAATCCGCAAATACAATCGGGTTTTTAAAAGTGCCATCTTCCAAGTCCGGTTTCCACAAAAGCTCTTTCTGCATATCTTTCTGCCCCTTTCTTCTATTGAAAAATGGCTCAGACCAACGCCCAAGCCATTTATTTATCTTTTATAATTCATCCAGTAACAAATCTTTATAGATGCCGCCTAACTCTTTCAACCCTCTGGCTATACAGCCTCCATATACGACCGCTCCTGCATATTGTAAATGCGTATTGTCTGTAAGCCCCTCCATATGATATGGATATTTTCCTTCCGGTATGTGCATATACCATTTTTTTGACTCTTCCGCTCCAACTCTTGTCAGTTCCGCGCGGCTCATACTATGCAAATCAATCAACGGCACATTCAGATTTTTCGCTGTTTGTTTCATTGCCTCTACATAATCGCCATGCGCACCCGGTCCGAGCGTCGTTTCATCTATAAACGCACCTCTTCTCTCTAAAGGAGTGATAAGCACCGGAAAGGCTTTTTTATTTCTTGCCACATTAACAAACTTCTCCAAATTCACCATATAGTCGGAAAAGGGTTCCGTATAACGTTCAGGGTCTTCTTTCTTCTCATCATTGTGCCCAAACTGGATGAAAAGAAAATCACCCTCTGTTATCTTATCATATATGGCGGGCAGTCTGGATTCATCTATAAAGCTCTTCGTACTTCTGCCGTTCTTAGCATGATTCTCAACTTTTACTTCGGGCTTCAAAAACAAATGAAATACCTGACCGATACCCGTTTGAGGATACGTTGTAATATCATTATATTGTACAGTGGAATCACCTGCCCAAAAAATTGTTGCCATGAATATTCTCCTTACTCTTTAACCGCTCCGATATTAACACCCTGTACGAAATATTTCTGTAAGAAAGGATACAATATCATGAATGGCAGAATCGCCATAACAATTGCCGCATAGTACAATGTATTCTGCGATACATTGTATGCCGTGGTAGGTGTATCACCATCCATGACCATAACTCTCAATATGTACTGGAAGTTTACCTGATCACGATTGGAGATGTAAATCTGTACTGTAGAATAGTCATTCCATACGGTTACGGCAAACATCAAACCAACGGATGCAAGAGCCGCCTTGGAAAGCGGAAGCACTATTTTGAAGAAGATTCCCATAGGAGAACATCCGTCAATCTTAGCCGCTTCAAATAATGAAGCAGGAATACCTTCAAAGAAGTTTCTCATCAGTACCAGATTGTAAACATTCATACCATGTTTTACAACCAGAATCCACATATTGTTTGTCAAATGCAGCTGTTTCATAACTAAATATTCAGGAATCATACCGCCGGAGAAAATCATTGTAAACAAAAGGAAATATACAAGGGCTTCTCTGCCGGGTAATTCCTCCTGACACAATACATAACCGCCGAGTGTGGACATCATAAGTCCGAGCAGTGTACCAAGCAATGTCGTAATGACTGAGTTCACAAACGGTCTGTATAATTTGGATGTTGAAAGAATCGTCTTGTAACCATCCAATGTAAACTGGGAAGGCCACAGCTTAAACTGATATACACCAACCGCATTGAAAGAATCCACGAGAACCTTCCAAAGAGGCAGGATAATAATTAATGCAACCAAAATAAATATTATATAATTTACAACATCAAATACTTGAATATGAGCTTTGGGCTTTTTATATACCACTTTTTCCTTTGCCATGCTTTAAGCCCTCCTTATAGAATTCCGCGTCCGCGGACTTTTTTACTTGCAAAGTTACAAATCAATACAAGAGCGCCGCCAACCAACGATTTGAAGAGACCTATCGCAGTGGTGTAGCCATAATTAGGGATGGCGGTAAGGAATGTTTTTCTATACACATAGGTTGAAATAACATCCGCCACATCATATACACGGCTGTTATACATAACGAATACTGACTCAAACATATTCAGAACCTTTGCCAGATTCAAAATCAGCACAACGATAATAGTATTTAATAACGCCGGAACCGTAACATACCAAATCTTCTGCATTCTTGTAGCGCCATCAATACCAGCCGCCTCATATAATTCAGGATTAATTCCCGACAATGTTGCAAGGAAGATAACGGTTCCCCAACCGGTTTCTTTCCAAAGATTAACTATGTAAAACACCGGACGCCATAAGTTCGTCTCGTGCATGAAATCAATACTTTTCTCTATCAACCCCCAGCTTTTCAGTGTCTCATTCACCATACCGGTGGAAGATGTAGAAAGGAATAATGTAAAAATAGCTGCCGTAACAGTCCATGACATAAAGTGAGGCAGATAAATAACTGTCTGCAAAGATTTTTTTGCCAACAGATTGCCCATCTCATTAATAAACACAGATACCAAAACCGAAGCACCCGTGGTAAGAAGCAATTTTATAATAGATAATTCCAAAGTGTTTTTAAATGATATCCAGAAATCATGATCCTGGAACAAACTCGCGAAATGCTTAAGACCCACGAATTCCATTTTCTTCAAGGTATAATCATAGAAAGAATAACGAATACCTAACATGGGCCAATAATAAACAATCAACACATAAATGAAAACCGGAAGGAACATCAGGTAAAAACCCCGATGATTCCAAATGCGCATTCCCAAGGGTTTCTTGCGAATCTCAACATTTGTGGAAGTAAAGTTCTTTTTTTTGCTCATAAGCTAACCCGTCCTTTACATTTTTGTAAAAAAACGTTCTGTACGCCGGGTGCCCTTGGACACCCGACAGGACAGAACATCAATACCTCTCTTAAATTGTTTCAAAGCTTACTGTGCGTTCAACTCATCCAAAATTGCAGCAACTTTATCACCATATTTTGCCTGATATTCAGCAATTGCGTCTGCACTGCTCATCTGACCGGTAATAACCTTATTCATCCATGTCTGCTTATCTGTTGCTAAATCAGCTTTAACCTCAGTAAGAGTCTCGCAGGATGCAGCAGCAGGAGCGTCGATGCAGTTCTCAGTGAAGAACTGATTACCCTTTGTAACAAGCGGATCATCATTAATAAATCCATTTGTCAACGGAGCGATAACCAATACGGAATCCAAATGGTTTTTCTTCCAAACGGTATTAGGATCGTTAGGAGATTGTTTTAAATGGAATTCACCTTCTGCATATTCATAATCTTTCTTCTTTTCCGGATCGTCAGCGTTAGTAGTAAAGGTCTCAGCCTTGGTGGACCAGTGAACATCTTCCGCACCATATGTCCACAATGTCTGTACTACATCACCATCTAACATAGTGTCAAGCAGAGCGTCGAAGATAGCCTGCTCACGCGCATCGTTTCCGTCACCGTCATCAGTGATAACCCAAACCGGAGCCTCTCTGTTGATGTAACCGCCCCAAGTATCTTTAATCTCTTTGATAGGAGGAAGCTGAACAAGTCTGTCATCGCCAAGTGCAACATCAATTTCACTCTTGTCCATGCTGTCTGTCAGGTTTCTAAGCCATGTACCTGCCCAATATGTGAATACACCTTCGGAAGTAGACTGGTCATTGGAGAAGAATTTCTCACGTGCAACCTTTGTTGATGCATCCTCTGTATCAGGGTCAATCAGACCGTCTGCATAAGCCTGAGCCAGTCTGTCTAAAGCGTCAGCCGTAGCCTGCTCTGAGAAACCGTCAACCCATGTGCCGTCTTTCTGATAAAAGTCAGGATATGCACCCTGCCAGAACTCAGGCATATAGTTAATGTAAGGAGCTTCGTCAAGTTTACCGAATCCGGCAGCAATTACGCCGTATGTTTTGCCTGTTGTGCCGTCACCGTCAGGATCTCCGTCATGGAACTCCTTCAGTAATGCATAATAATCATCATATGTCTTAATATCATCAACTGTCTTACCAACTGCATCTAACCATGACTGCTTAATATAAGTTACACAGCCATTACCATAAGTAGGTGCAAAGCCGTACAACTCGCCGGAAGACGTCTTCATATTCTCGTTTACGGAATCCAATACCAGTCTGTTCTGGAACTCAGCGTTCGCATAAGCATCGGAAAGATCCCAAAGTAATCCTGTAGGAGCGTACTCACGGAACATGGAAGCGCTCATGATAAGAGCGTCAGGGTACTGTCCGTCGCCGGGTGTACCTGTAGTCAGGTATCTGGATACGGTACCTGAGTAGTCAGAGTGGTCAAGCTGGTCGATAGTAAGAGTAATCGGATGACCCAATCTCTCAGATACGGCAGCCTCCCACTGCTCGATAAATGCGTCCTGACCGCTGTCAACAGTTGCGGTGATAGTACCGTCTACTACGATATGCAGTTCTTCCAGAACATATTCTTCTTCAGCACCCGATGCATCATTAGATGCAGTGTTGTTGTCTGTAGATGTAGACGCTGTACTGTTGTCTGTAGCTGCTGCATTGTCATTGGAACCGGAATCGCCTGATCCACTGTTACCACATCCAACTAAGGAAGCAGTCATAGCAGCAACCATGAGTAAAGAAACAACTTTCTTTTTCATAAAAACCTCCTTGTAAATATAATTTTTCTTCAGATGTAATTGCTTTCATCCTATATTTTATCATAGCCCTAAAGGTATATCCTGTCAAGAAATTTTTTCGATTTTAAACCATTTTTTCAAATCTTAAATACGGAAATTTCCGATTTTAATCCCTGCATATTCTCACCCAGTAAGTCAGCAGTCTCATTTAAATTCTCTACATGGCTCAGAAGCCTGCCTGCAATATCCCGCACTTTCTCAGCACTGTTAGCGGTTTCTTCTATAATGTTCGAGATATTCTGCACGCCCTGAACAGTATCGCTCCGCTCGGCATCTGCTTTTTCCATGCTGGCAACAATTCCTTTCAGACCTGTTGCAAGAGCGCTCATCTGCTCACGCATATCTCCAAACACTTTAATAACC
>CAMWMM010000060.1 GCA_947175285.1 uncultured Lachnospiraceae bacterium | reverse complement strand
GGTTACGCAACAAAAGGCGGTCATCATCTTAATGTTAATGTATTGAACAGAGATACTTTATTAGACGCTCAGAAACATCCTGAGAATTATCCTCAGTTGACAATCCGTGTTTCCGGTTATGCAGTAAACTTCATCAAACTGACTCCGGAACAGCAGGCTGACGTTATCTCCCGTACATTCCATGAGAGCATCTAAGGGATAAACAGAGAAATAAATCAGTAACAATAGCAAGACCTTGAAAAAATTTTTCAAGGTCTTGTTTTTTATCTCAAAGATCCTTGAGACTCTTTTTGAAAAGACTGGTTTTTTTATCTTCTACAGGTTATACTATATATATTGACACTTGTAAAAGCTATATGGAAAGAGGGCGTAAATTATGCAAGGAAGAATCCATTCTTTAGAAAGTTTCGGTACGGTAGACGGTCCGGGCGTCAGATTTGTTGTTTTCGTACAGGGCTGTCCGATGAGATGTGCATACTGCCACAATCCCGATACATGGGATATGAATGGCGGCACATTAATGGAACCGGCATATATTATTGAACAATATGAACGGAATATCAGTTTCTACAAGGGGGGCGGTATTACCGTAACAGGCGGGGAGCCTTTAATGCAGGTTGATTTTTTACTCGATTTATTTACTATTGCCAAGCAGAAAGGCATTCATACCTGTATTGATTCTTCCGGTATTGCCTATAAGACTAATGCAAATCCGGAATGGATTGCAAAACTCGATAAACTCATGACTATGACAGACCTTGTCATGCTGGATATCAAACATATTGACCCTGAAAAACATAAGGAGCTGACTTCTCAGCCTAATGAAGGCATTCTCGCTTTTGCAAGATACCTTAATGAGAAAAATGTCGATATGTGGATTCGTCATGTCATTGTACCCGGTATTACGGATGATGATAAATATTTATTTGACCTCGGTTATTTTATTGGTGAATTTAAGAATGTAAAGGCATTAGACGCGCTTCCTTATCATACAATGGGAGAAAGCAAGTATGAAAAATTAGGCATGGAATATAAGCTAAAGGGCGTTCCTGCAATGGAGAAAAAAGACCTGCTTGCTAAGAAAGAAGTGATTTTGGATGGTATCCGGAAACGCCGTGCGGAACTTGCTAAAAGTTAGTGGCTAAAAATTAGCCTTTTTGCTTGTATATTCCTTTCTTTTATATTAAAATATAGGTTAGATTGATATATTTATATCAATATGCTTTACATGATAATAGGATAAGGAGGATAAGATTATGGCATATGCAATTAGTGATGCTTGTGTAGCATGCGGTGCTTGCGAGGCACAGTGCCCTGTAGGTGCAATCAGTATGGGAGATGGCAAGTTTGAAATCGATGCTGACAAATGTATTGATTGCGGTTCCTGCGCAGGAGCTTGCCCGACAGGTTCTATCGCTCAGGCATAAACAACTCAGAAAAGATAAAAGGGCATCCAACTTAATTGGTTGGATGCTTTTGTATTTAAGAGGCACTCTATGAAAAATTTTTCTTATTTTTTATTTGAAAACTTTGATGCGGATTCGGAGTCGGAAAACCCCGATAATCCCCGCAGAATTATAAATACCCGAGCGGACGCCATATTATCACGGGTTGCCGATTTTTCTCCGTTTTCCAGTTCCGTTGCCCAGCTATGTGACGAATTTGGCACAGAGGCGGTAATGAGGCTGATTACATCCGGTGTTTTACGCGAGAATGATGGACAGATTGCCTACGATACACCTATCTTCTTAGCAGAAGACGTGCCTGCCTTAAAAGCCTTCTCCTCTACGGCTGCGTCTCTGCTGTCAGATAAACTGTGGGAACTCCGTGATACACTGTGGGATATTGTCAGTGAGATTAACAACGGCTTTGACCCACAGAGAAATTTATACCATATCCTCTGCGGTATGATTTTTGACGGATATTTCTTTGACTGGCTGAGTAGAGGTACCGTTGCTGTCTCCCGGCTCCATCCCTCAGGACTGGATTACCTTTCAGTGATTTATGAGGACTGCCCGGAACTGAAACAATTCTCCGATGGTTTGCTGTGCTCCTATAACCGTCTGACAGACGGGGAGATAGCCTTAGAATCCTTCGGCGATGCAGACGGAAATCGTTTCGACCTCTATCGTTGTTTCCGCCTGAGGGAAGGAGAAAACCTGCCGGAACGCTTCAAACAGGCAGGTGAGTTACTGGATAAGCTGCCTAAAGGCAAGGAACGTCAACTTCTTCTTGCCGCCACTCGTTTACTTCTGCAAGGCAATGAGTGCCAGCCAGAATGTCTCGCTATTCTGGAGTTATTCGGATATGCTGAAAATGGCAGAATCTGCGTCCCGGTATTCTATCAGACTGATGAACCAATTATCAAGCGTTTGTCGGCACTGATAAAAGAAAATCTTTATGATGAAATAGTACACACCCTGCGGGAGGCACAATCGCACCTGGCGATTACTGCTATAAGACACGGTGTCCCCTTCGGAGAAATCGCGAATGAGTTATATCATATTCTCTTTGGCGGCATCAACGAAGAACTGGTTAAACGCGGACTGACTGCCGCCCCGCCGCATAAGCCGGGAGAGGGACGGTTCTTGCAATGTATCGAATGGTATATCTAATTCATCCCCCCAATCCAGTTCTTCTTCCCACTCTTCTTCTCCCGCTTGCTTTTAGGCACTTTTACTTTGATTTTCTGTTTTTCACGGAGCATTTCATCTATTTTACGAAAATGCTCCTCTTCCTGTTTCCAGCGTTCTTCTTCTCTCTCTTCTCTTGCACGGAACTGATAGTCTAATTCCTTTAAAATACTTTCTTTGATTTCCGTACAAAGTTCTCTGTTGGCATTTTTTACAGCTTCCACCATCATATGCTGAAGCAGATATTGCAATCTGCTTGCTTTTTCCTCTCTGCTTTCCTCTCCTGATAATGAAACAATGTATTTTCGTTTTTTTCCGATAAGGTAGTCCATCGCCGCATCTTCTTTCGGCTTGTCCGACGCCATATTCTCCTGTCCCTCCTTTTGCAGAATCGTTCTGATTGCTTTTAACTGCAGTCCCTGCTCTTTTAATACCTTTATTTCTTTAAACTGCTCAACATCCTCCATCGTGTAATAACGATGTCCCATATCGTTTCTTTTAATTGGAAGATGTAACTCCTCCTCCCAGTATCGCAGAACATGAGTTTCTACCTGTACCTGTTTTGCCGCTTCTGAAATCAATAACATTTCCTGCCCCATTTCCATTCCCCTTTCATTTTTAGCGCAAAAAGACAAACCTAATTTAGGCTTGTCTTCTTTTGTATGTGTTCTATATGATATTTTATATTTTTCTGTTGCTTTATTTTTGTAAATTGCCAAACTTGGTAAAATCAGGCAGCCAGACTAGCTCCACCGTACCAATAGGACCATTTCTCTGTTTTGCAATAATGATTTCGGCAATATTTTTTTTCTCTGTATCTTTATTGTAATAATCATCTCGGTAAATGAACATCACCACATCGGCATCCTGTTCAATCGCACCGGACTCACGCAAATCCGAAAGCATCGGTCTATGATCCGGCCTTTGCTCTACGGCACGGCTAAGCTGTGACAATGCTATAACCGGTACATTCAATTCCCTTGCCAGAGCTTTTAAGGAGCGGGAAATATCTGAAATTTCCTGCTGTCTGGAATCCGTACCGCGTCCGCTTCCTGACATCAACTGCAAATAATCAATAATAATCATATCAAGATGATGCTCCAGTTTATATTTACGGCATTTAGAACGAAGTTCCGAAATACTGATACCCGGCGTATCATCTATAATCAAATTAGACTTACCGATAAGACCTGCACTTTCAATTAACTTCTCCCATTCCTCATCTGAAAGATTTCCTGTTCGCAGGTGCTGGGAATCAACTTTCGATTCCATGGAAAACAGACGGTTCACCAACTGTTCTTTTGACATTTCCAAACTGAAAATCGCTACTGTCTGATTCTGCTTAAAAGCTACATATTGCGCAATATTTAAAACGAAAGCCGTCTTACCCATAGACGGTCTTGCCGCTACAAGAATCAGGTCTGATGGCTGCATACCGGCTGTTCTATAATCAAGGTCAATAAATCCAGTCGCTACACCTGTCACATTTCCTTTATTGTGTGAAGCTTTCTCAATTCTGTCCATCGCATTCATAACAATCTGCCTAATGGGCACAAAATCTTCCATATTTCTGCGCTGCACTAAATCAAAAACACGCTTCTCCGTATCTTCCAGAATAACTTCCAGATTCTCTTTACCTACATAGCATGTATTGGCAATTTCCTCATTCAGCTTAATTAATTTACGAAGGGTTGATTTTTCCGCTACAATATTCGCATAGTATTTAATATTGGCAGATGTAGGAACTGCTGTAATCAAGTCCCTGACAAACTCCAGACTGCTGACTTCCGGCGGTACATCTTTTTCTTTCAGCCTGTCCTGCAATGTTACCAGATCAACCGGCTTGCCCTCATCATTCAGTTCCACCATAGTTTCAAAAAGAATACCATACTGTTTACTGTAAAAATCATCTCCCATAATAATTTCCGAAGCGACAACGATTGCCTCTCTATCCATAATCATGGAACCGATGACTGACTGCTCTGCCTCAATACTGTGCGGTAATATTCTTTTTAACAATGCCTCTTCCAGCTGCTGTGGCATGTTTCGTCTCCATCCCTTTTGCTAATTCTCTATTCTTCAACAACTTTTACTTTCAGTTTTCCTGTTACTTTTGCATGGAGTTTTACACTAACCTCATAAACTCCCAACGCCTTAATTGCTTCCGGTAATTGAATCTTCTTTTTATCCAGTTCCAAATCGCATTGTTTCTTTGCTTCTGCCGCGATTTCCTTGGAGGAAATAGAACCAAATGTTTTTCCGCCCTCGCCGGACTTCATTTTTACAACTACTTCTTTTGTCTCCAGTACCTTGGCAAACTCTTTTGCAGCTTCTAACTGTTCTCTTGCAACTTTTTCATCATTTGCTTTCTGCAGTTTCAAATCATTCAGATTTTTAGCATCCGCCTCTACTCCCAATCCTTTCGGCAAAATGAAATTTCTGGCATAACCATCATTTACATTAACAATTTCACCTTTTTTACCTAATGACTTAACATCCTGCAATAAAATAACTTTCATATTAATTACCAAACCTTTCTTACTCTAATTCTCTTTCTTCAATCATCGTATCCAACGTCTGTTTCAGCATACCGATAGCATCTTCTACGCTGCCCTGCACCTGACATCCCGCTATATTCATATGGCCGCCGCCGCCCATTCGCTCCATAACAAGCTGTACATTGACTTCATCAATAGAACGCGCAGAAACATAAATCGCCCCATTATATGCCGTCATGACGAAACTCGCCTTAATTCCCTTAATATTCAGTAATTCATTTGCCGCTTGGGCGCCTACGACCGTAGGACTCTGCACATGTTCACCCTTGCATACGGAAATAGCATAGGACTGTCTGTATATCTCCGCCTGACTGACTGCATCCGCTTTCGCCTTATACTCTGCCGCATCATCACGGAATAATTTACGTACCCTTGTTACGTCCGCACCGTTTCTACGCAGAAACGCTGCCGCTTCAAATGTCCTGACGCCGGTTTTCGTCATAAAGTTATTCGTATCAATTATCATACCGGCATAGAGACAATCTGCCTCTTCCGACTTAATACGCAGTGTATCGCTGATATACTGCAATATCTCGGAAACCATTTCACAGGTAGAAGAAGCATATGCCTCAATATAGGATAGAGTTGCATTTTCAATAATTTCCGATCCTTGCCTGTGATGGTCGAATACAACAATGGAATTACAGTGTTTTAACAAATCCGGACATTCCGTAATACTCGGCTTATTCACATCGACAACAACCAGTACCGCATTGCCTCCAATCATCTCCAACGCCTGCGAACTGTTTACAATCATGTCATCTTCATAATCATCGTTATTCTTAAACATCTCCACCATAGGCTGCATGGATGCCGTAACATCATTTAAAACGATGTGTGCCTGTTTTCCCAGTGTCTTGGCAATCCGGTAAATACCGACCGCCGCACCAAAGCTGTCCGTATCGCCCAAACGGTGTCCCATGACATAGACTTCGTCTTTAATAGAGATAATTTCTTTTAGTGCATGTGCCTTGACTCTCGCTTTGACACGGGTGCTCTTCTCTATCTGCTGGCTCTTACCGCCATAATACATAACATTCTCAGGCATTTTAACAACCGCCTGATCACCGCCGCGCCCCAATGCCAAATCTATTGCGTTTCTGGCAAATTCATAATTCTGCGCATAAGTCAAGCCGCTCAGTCCTACACCGATACTTAACGTAACTGCCATTTCGTTACCGATATTGACCGTCTTAACATCCTCTAATAAGTCAAAACGATTCTCCTGTAATAAAGCCGCCGCCTTTTTCCTCATAATAATCAGGTATTTGTCCTTTTCGATCTTCTTACAAATTCCGTCCAGCGCGGCAATGTATTTATTTACTTTTCTATCAATCAACGCAATTAAAAGAGAACGTCTGACCTCCTCTACACTTTCCAATGCTTCTTCATAGTTATCGAGATAAATCAATCCAACTGCCAGGCTCTGATCGTCTACTTCCTGCAAAGCAATCTTTAATGCCGTTTCATCAAACAAATACAGGGCAATCAGATAACCGTCATAACCTTTCGCCTCAATAATGTCGCTATTCTGCGCCATCTCTTTTAAAGATATCTTCTTTAATTTAGCGATATAATTACATTCACTATAATCAACATTTAATTCTACTTCATCTTCTTCTGCATTTCCCGGAAGCCTGTCTTTTGTAATGGATGGGAAAAGTGAAGTAATGGATTTCCTATATCCTTTATCCTTGTCCACGGCTTTTTCAAATGCAATATTCGTCCAGATAATTTTACCGTTCTCATCAAGCAGGGCATGCGGCAAATCCAAATCCCGCAAAAGACGCCTCTGTATCTGTCCGTACTGCGTGGCAAAACTAATCAATTCATTGATAATTATCGGCTTATTGTAAAACATCAAGGAAAGAATTATTGCAAGATAAAAAATGATAAAACAGGTCAGTACCAAACCAGCCCGATAATCAATAAAATATATCAGAACATCTACTATTATCAGCAAAAATCCCAGATATAAAGAAGACTGTAAATAAGACTTTAGTCTTCCTTTTAATTTTACACTATTTTTCATCATATCCTCTTGTCTATCATCAATATACACACTTTTCCAGTTTTATGATTACATAACATCATAAGTATATCATTTTTTGGAAATTCATGCCACATCAATATATTGTTGTTTTTCTTCATAATGTGACAGATATAGTGTTTTACGGGTGAATAGGATTTGTCTGTTCTTATACAAAAAAGGCGGAGCATGCTGCTTCGCCTTTAAAGTTGCTTTTCTTATCCTTATAATACCGATTAATCCTGAACATAAGGCATCAATGCCACATGTCTTGCACGTTTGATTGCTACTGTCAATGCTCTCTGGTGCTTTGCACAGTTGCCGGTAATTCTTCTGGGAAGAATCTTACCTCTCTCAGAGACATATCTTTTCAATTTATTCACATCTTTGTAGTCAATCAGATTATCTTTTCCACAAAATACGCATACTTTTTTTCTTCTGCGGATTCCGCCTTTTCTCTTTGCAGGGAATTCAGGCTTTTCTGTTTTATTATAAGCCATAATTATTACCTCCTATCAAATTTTGTTAATTGAAAGGCAGTTCTTCATCGATTCCGTCCGGAATATTCATAAATCCGTCTCCGGCCGCTGACGGTTCGGGTCTGCTTCCTCCACCGACATATCCCCCATCGCCCGAACTGCTGTTTTTGCTCTCAGCAAATTCCTGTTCTTCGACAACGACATCTGTTGTATACACTTTAACGCCATCCTTATTCGTATAACTTCCTGTCTGGATGCGTCCTGTCACTGCAATCTTGATTCCTTTCCGGAAATACTTCTCTGCAAACTCGCCTGCCCTGCCAAATGCAACACAGTTAATAAAATCTGCGGTATTTTCATCTCCGTTACGGTTGAATCTACGGTCTACAGCTAATGTATATCTGGCAATCGCCATTGCGTTATCACCTTGAGAATACCTTACTTCAGGATCTCTTGTTAAACGCCCCATGAGAATAACTTTATTCATTAAGTACCTCTTTCTACTTTTTCTCGTCTTGTCTCACGCACAAGTACCTGATTACATTGTCCATAATACGAACACGGCTCTCAATTTCAGCCGGGACAGTGCTCTCAGCGTCGAACTGGATGAAGTAATAAAATGCGTCTTTCATTTTCTGTACTTCGTAAGCTAATCTTCTCTTACCCCAGTCATCAACGTTCGTAACTTGTCCACCGAATCTTTCAATCAGAGCTTTACATTTTTCTACTGTTGCAGCTCTCTCGTCATCTTCGATTTTCGCACTAACAACAACGGCTAACTCATATTTGTTCATGCTTGTTACCTCCTTTTGGTCTCTGGCCCCTCTTTTCAGCAGGAGCAAGGATAATTTTGACTGTTTGTTAATAAAACACCACGGATAATTATATTATCATAATTTCCCTGATATTTCAAGATTTTCTGTAAAATTTTTATATTTTTCTGTAAAAATTTTTATTATGTACCGTTCTCTGAATATATTATATTCTCCGTTCTATGACGATCGTTGAACTTATGAGTTGTTCTGTACTCTATGTTGTTTGTATTAATGTCTGAATATATATAAATATCCCCATAGGGATACCATATTCCGTTTCGCAGCGTTTCCTTATTTGCTGCACTTACATTTATAGTATGGAGATACTTTTCCGCAATTTCCCTGTTCGTTGTCGAAAGATACATGCAAAAATGCTCTTTTGTACAGTCCAAAACAATACTCTCTTCCGTTATCGACAGACTGATGTCTTCTTCATCAATTACCGCCTCTGTGATGCTGTCCTGCTCTCTCTTCCACTCATATGCGTCATACACTACCCGAAGACCATCCCGCTCTATCACCTGATTTCTGGTATATTCCACACTATCCTTTCCGTAATTACATTGCAGAATCTCTTTTGACAGAACAGGCAGATTTTCACGCGCACCCACCCCCTCATAAAGCTCGTGTTCTTCAGCAACATGGTAGATGCTGATTTCTCTCAGAGTCGGAAAGGGTGCATCTCCTTTTATGATTTCCTGTGGAATATCCCCGCCTTTATATTGAATCGTTATGAAAAAATAATATGCTTCCGTGTCTGTCAATACTTCCTGAAGCAAATCTTCCGCCGTCTCTCCCTCAGGAAACACGCAAAAAAAAGTACTTCTTTCAGCAATTTTTCCCCGAAATCCCTTCCAATAATAAATCTCATTATAAATTACTTCCACCTCACGGCTGTCAATTCCCAGTTCCTGTATGAGCGCTTCCTTTAACCCCTCTTGTACCTCACTCAGACAGACCGAGGTATAGACCTCCCCTGTTTTGACACTGACCACAAAGGCATAAGACTGTCCTTGCCAGCTAAACCGCCCTCTGGCAAATTCTGTCAACACATTTGCTGAATTCTCTACGGTTGTCTCCGCATTAATTTCTTCAATCACCGCACCGTCGTATGCAGATTCCAAATAATCCGATGCGATTTTCTCAGCTTCTCTTACAAGGGCATTTTCTGCTTCTTTGGTATAATCATTGGGAATGCAGCCTGTGAAAATACAGAGTGAAGCAATAACAATTACGGCAGCTAAGACTGCTCTCTTATATATTCTTTTCATATTGCAAAACAAATATCTCCCTCTGTCATACAGCTGCATGCACAATCTCTTTTATATTCTTCTCCACCTGCCTGCGCGCAATCATAATCTGGTGCCCGCATCCCTGACATTTTAAACGGAAATCCGCCCCAATACGTAACACTTCCCATTCTTTTGAACCGCAGGGATGCTGTTTCTTTAATTTCACGATATCGCCAACCTGAATATCCATTATACTACCTCTACAACTGTGAAAAGATTTCGCCAATGCTTCCCTGCACAACGAAATCTGCCGCACCATCCCGCGGTGTCGGCGTTTTATTAATTAATACCAGCTTATTACCTCGGTAATAATCAATCAGACCTGCCGCCGGATACACGGCTAGGGAGGTTCCTCCGATAATAAGGACATCCGCTTCGCTGATATAACGCACGGCGTCCTGCAGTGTCTTTTGGTTCAGTCCTTCTTCATATAAAACAACATCCGGTTTAATGCTTCCGCCGCATGAACATGTCGGCACACCCTCGGAATGCAGGATATATTCCGCATCATAGGACTTCCCACATTCTTCACAGTAATTGCGCAGTACGGAACCGTGCAGTTCCAGCACCACTTTACTACCCGCCGCCTGATGCAGTCCGTCTATATTCTGTGTAATAACCGCTTTTAACTTTCCCTCTTTTTCCCACTCGGCAAGCTTTAAATGCGCCGCATTGGGTTTTGCATCCAGACACAGCATCTTATCACGATAAAAACGATAAAACTCCGCAGTCTTCTGCCGGTAAAAGCTATGGCTCAAAATCGTTTCCGGGGGATAATCATATTTCTGGTTATATAAACCGTCAACACTGCGAAAATCCGGTATGCCGCTTTCCGTGGAAACCCCTGCTCCGCCGAAGAATACAATATTATCACTCTCTTGTATGATACGAGCTAACTCTTCTATTTTTCGTTCCATGATAATACCCGCTCCTTTCTCTCATAGTGTGAAAAATTTATTTTTCACATTCACCAAGCCCCAAACGATTAATTGCGGAGAAAATCGCCCTGACAGATGCTCTTGTAATATTGGAGCTTACGCCAACGCCGTAAGTAACTTTACCGCTGTCTACATCCAGCAAATGAATATATGCCGCCGCCTGGGAATTAGAGCCGCTCTGTAACGCATGCTCCTCATAATCCAGAATTTTAATATCAACGGAAAGTTCTTCTTTCAGTCCTCTTTTAGCTGCATCAATCGGTCCGTTACCGACTGCTTCATATACTTTTGTCTCACCGTGGTCCGTATACGTAACCGATACTCTTGTATCAAACTCTGATTTTGTCTCGCCGCTCAAATCATCCACACGCAGCTTGCGGAAATGAATCGGCTCTTTGCGGTTCAGATATTCCTCCCGGAAACATTCCATAATCTGATCCGGTGAAACTTCGCCTTGTTTCTCGGAAATCTCCTGAATCACATTGGCAAATTCCTTGTGCATACCCTTTGGCAGTTTGAATCCGAAATATGTGTCCATAATGAAAGCAACGCCGCCTTTGCCGGATTGGGAATTAATTCTGACAATCGGCTCATATTCTTTTCCGATATCCGCCGGGTCAATCGGCAGATAAGGAACCTGCCATGTTTCGCTCCCACGCTCTTTCATTGCTTTTACGCCTTTATTGATAGCGTCCTGATGAGAGCCGGAGAACGCCGTAAAGACCATTTTCCCTGCGTAAGGATGTCTGGGATGAATCGGCAGTTTACAGCATCTTTCATAAATTTCAATACTCTCGTTGATATGCTCAATGCTGAGTTTAGGGTCGATTCCCTGAGAGAACATATTATAAGCAATATTCAAAATATCTACATTACCGGTTCTTTCCCCGTTTCCGAACAATGTTCCCTCAACTCGTTCCGCGCCCGCCAATAATGCCAATTCCGCACTTGCAACACCGGTTCCTCTGTCATTGTGCGGATGCACGCTTAAAATAATGCTCTCACGATTCTTGAAATGCTTATTCATCCATTCTATCTGGTCTGCATAAACATTCGGTGTATTCATCTCTACGGTAGAGGGCAGATTAATAATTATCGGATCCTCTTTTGTCGGTCCCCATGTTTCCTGCACGGCGGTGCAGATTTCCAACGCATAATCCAACTCTGTTCCGGTAAAACTCTCCGGAGAATATTCCAGAATAATCTTGCCTGGGAAATTTTTTGCACGTTCTTTTACCATTTTAGTGCCTTCTACGGCAATATTGGTAATCTGGTCTTTATTCATGTTAAATACGACATCTCTCTGCAATGTGGAAGTAGAATTATAAATATGAACAACCGCCTGCTTACAGCCCTCAATCGATTCAAAAGTTCTGTCAATCAGTTCTTCACGACACTGTGTCAATACCTGCACAACCACGTCATCCGGTATCATTTTGCGGTCTATCAACTGACGTAAAAAGTCAAACTCAATCTGACTTGCAGCCGGAAAACCGATTTCAATCTCTTTAAATCCAAGCTTAATCAGATAATTAAAAAACTCAATTTTCTCCTGTACAATCATCGGGTCAATCAATGCCTGATTTCCGTCACGCAAATCCACGCTGCACCAAACAGGTGCTTTGGCAATTTCTTTATTCGGCCATTCTCTTTCCGGATAATCTACAACCGGATTTTTTTTATATCTTTGATAGTTTAACATTTTTATAACCATTCCTTTCTTTTTTCTAAATAAAAAAGCCCGTCAATACAACGGGCTCATTGGGTAGTATTATTCGCCTAGACCATTCTCAATAGCGCTGACAAGAGATTTTAGTGCTTCTTCTTCATCTTCCCCATCACATACAAATTCAATCTCGTCTCCGCACTTGACACATGCACCCAACACGCTCAATACGCTTTTCGCGTTCGCTGTATTTTCCTTGAATGAAAAGGTAATCAATGATTTAAATTTCATCGCTTCCTTGCATAGGATACCTGCTGGTCTTAGATGTAGCCCTGTCGGGTTCTTTATGACTACTTTTTGACTTACCATACCCTCATCCCCTCCAATTCATAATACCAATCTCTTTTCTATTATACATAATCTCTGCAAGAATTGCAACTCAATCCATCAGGATTCAGTATCTATAGCATACAGTTCTGTATTAACTCTGCCAATTTTTTTGCTTCCGCATCAATCATCTTCTGGTCTTTGCCCTCAATCATAACACGCACTAACGGTTCGGTTCCTGATGGTCTGATTAATACGCGTCCTTCTCCTGCAAACTTCTTATCCAATGCAGCAATTGCATCCGCAATTTCAGGATAGTCCATATAATGTTCTTTCTTATGATTCGGCACTTTTGCATTAACAAGCGCCTGCGGCATCACTTCCATCACCTTTGCCAGCTCAGAAAGAGGTTTTTTTGTTTCTACCACAACCTGCAGCAAATGAAGCGCACTGAGCAGTCCATCGCCTGTTGTATTTTCATCTAAGAAGATAACATGACCTGACTGCTCACCGCCAAGGCTCGCACCAAGCTCACGCATTCTCTCCAATACATATCTGTCTCCGACTTTCGTCTGCTCCATATGAATATTATTTTTCTCTCCCATTAGGAAAAATCCGAGGTTACTCATAACGGTAGCTACGATAGTATCTTGCTTCAGTTTTCCCTGCTCTTTCATATGGCATCCGACAATCGCCATAATCTGATCGCCGTCTACAATTTTTCCGTTTTCGTCTACTGCAAGCAGACGGTCGGCATCACCATCAAACGCAAGACCTAAATCAGCTTTCTCATAAACAACTCTTGCCTGCAGTTCCTGCATATGTGTAGAACCGCAGTTTGCATTAATATTAGTACCGTCCGGATTGTTGTGAATCGCAACAATTTCTGCGCCCGATTCTTTCAGCGCTTCTACGGAAGTATAGAAAGACGCTCCCTCTGCGCAGTCTACAACAATTTTCAAACCCTGTAATTCTACCTTAACCGCCTGAATCGCATGGTTAATATACTCTTCTCTGGCATCGGTGCGGTATTTAATTTTACCAATACCTGCGCCAATTGGGAATTTAATGCCCTGCATACCGTTACGAATAAGCGCTTCAATTTCATCTTCCAGAGAATCCGGCAATTTATAGCCGTTACCATCAAAAAACTTAATGCCGTTAAACTCTACCGTATTATGGGATGCAGAAATCACAACACCGGCATCTACTTTGTATTTTCTTGTCAAATAAGCAACTGCGGGGGTAGGAACAACACCTACATAAACTGCATTAGCTCCTACAGAACAAGCTCCTGCCATAAGTGCGTTTGCCAGCATATCACCTGAAATTCTGGTGTCACATCCCACCATAATCGTCGGTTTATGATCATTTTCTCTGGAAAGCACGTAAGCCCCTGCCTGCCCTAACTGCATTGCAAGCTGCGGTGTCAATTCCTCATTTGCCACACCTCTGACACCATCCGTACCAAACAATCTGCTCATTGTAATACCTCGCCTTTCTTTCAGCCCGCGACACGCTCTGATATATTCAGTCTTATACTCGTCGCATTTTTCTCCGTTATTTTATCTTCTTCCAGATTAAAGGTCAGATTAATCGTATAGTGACCGGCGCTCATCTCTTCCATACCTCTTTCTTCCATAAATGCCGCTATATCAATGGATGCCTGTAAAGTATTGATATCCAGTTCATCCAAATCCCGTGCCAGACCGACTAATGTGATTTCATACGTGTCCTCTTCATCCAAAATCTCATACTCAAAGCCCTCCGGCATATTCAGAATATGAATTCTGTTTACCTGCATAGTAACCACTTTCTCTGCAACCGGCTCCACCATGACATCTACACGGACTTTTCCTTCAAAGCCCTCTTCCGCAAGAATTACCCCATCA
>CAMWMM010000059.1 GCA_947175285.1 uncultured Lachnospiraceae bacterium | reverse complement strand
TCGATTTCATCCGGCATTCTTATCATTAGATAATTGTCAATTACTTTGAATTCCTCTTCCATTGTTTTCCCCTTTCGTTAAAATAATTTGCTTTTACGCAAAAAGAGAACAAGGAGTTTCCCTGTTCTCTTTTGTATACTAATCATTTTCATTTTATTTGTTTTTCTATTGCGCTTCCAATTCGGCAAGAAATGTTGCCGATTTTGATGCCTTCACCGTTCCGGGGAAGAATTCAATTACCAGCTTATATGCCTCTATGGCATCCTCTTTGCGTCCTACGCTGTTATAGGAATTCGCCAGATAATAAATTGCTTCTCCATTCGACGCATCATACTGGTACGCCCGCTCCAGATTCGGAATCGCCTCCTGATAATTCTCCGCTTTATATGAGTCAGATCCCGCATCAAAATAAGCCTTTGCGGCTTCCGGCCCTATCAGGGCAAGAATGGTATTGTATAATTTATCATAAGCGCCGGAATATTCTTCCTCCGACTCTTCCGATAACACTTTGATTTCTTCAAGATAATCGGCAACGGTGATGACATTCGACGGATCCGTCATATAAGCGTCCGCTGCTTCAAGCAAAAGGTCATAAACCGGAAGATTATTATCCTTTCCCATATAAGCATCCAAATCCTGCGTTAATGAACTGTTCGTTTCCTGTAATTCCTTTACCTGCTGCTCTAACTCATCAATAGTTGCGCTCTTGGCATCCGACTGTTCGCTGACAATACGCAGGTTCTCATTAATGCCTGCTTTTTCTGTTGAAATCCTCGCAGGAAGAATCAGGAATACGGCAATCGCGATACCGATAAGAAGACCGACTCCCAAATTCAATAAGGAGCTTACTCCTTTGCCTTCTTTTATATTCACCGGCTGAATGATAGTCTCGTTGCCGCTCTGGTATTTCACAACGCCTTCCGCTCGTTTTTTCTTCTTATTATTTGTCTTGACGCCCTCTTCCGGAAGCAGCATTTCATCTACTTCTTTCATATAGCGCAATGTCACCGTATTATTCGTATCAATCTGGATGCATTTTACCAGTTCCCGTTTTGCCTTCTCCCACTCTTCATCGTTAATATACAAAAGCGCCAGTAACTGATGCGCCCGAATAAACTTCGGATTGAGAGACAGCACCTTTTTTAACTGTATAATCGCAAGATCCGAACTGTCCTGATTACAATAGGTCAGCGCCTGATTGTACTTTTTAATCGTTTGATTGATGGTGTCAAGTCTTGTCGGATTGGTCTGAATCATGCCGATATAGTCATCTGCTATATTTTTCTTCGGCCGCAGATTCTTACTGATAACCCATTCACTGAGTGCAGCTACCACTTCTCCGGTCTCGAAATAAACCAATCCCAATAAATTTCTTGCTTCTACATTATTTTTATCAAATTTTAAACTCTGACGCAGACTTGAAATAGCGCCGGTTAAATCCCTGACATTCGCCTTCTCCAATCCGTCATTATAAAACCGGTTGGATATATATATAATCTTCTTGTAAAGGGATACATCGGCACCGCAGCCGGTACAAAAATCGTGTCCGGTCAAGTCACATCCGCAATTGTAACATTTCATCTGTTATTTTGTCCCTGTTCCTTTCTTCACCCACGAGTTTCGTTACTCTTTTGCCGACTTCGATTCCTTTACCACTTTTACCATTAAATCTGCCATATCTGTCATATCCTGATTATAAATCGCTTCTTCCGCGTCTTCCACTTCAAGACTTGGATGAAACTTCCTCAACTCTTCTTCAAAATTAATCATTTAAGTGCCTCCTTAAAAGGGCTTTCACTTCGCCCGCCAAATATAATGAACCGACAATATACACTCTGTCTTCCGCTTTACGGCTTGTAGCCATATCCTGCACGGCACTTTCCAATCTGTCATATGTTCGTATCTGTAATTCGGTATATTGTCCGAAATAATCTGCTAACTCCTGTAACGGCAAAGCTCTCTTATCCAGTATTGCCACTACGCCTACTACTTTAAACAGACCGGACGCTGCAAGCATATCCATAACGTCCCTGTACTGTTTTTCTTTCACCATGGAAAAGAGTAAAAAACGCTTTCCCTGACAGCCATCCTGTCGCACTGTCTGTAAAAATGCCTGTATGCCATCGGTATTATGTGCGCCGTCAAGATAGACAGATGGCATTATCTCTTCCATCCTGGCTTCCCAGTGCATCTTTTCGATGCCGTTTTGTATCTGCTTAACAGAAATGGACTCCCTGTCAGGAAGCTGCGCTAACGCCGCAACCGCAAGAGAAGCATTTTCTATCTGATACGTTGCTATTGTAGGCACACGTAACCTAATATAACCATAATAATTTGATTGGAGAGAAAAATCAATAGTTTTATCATGACTATTTATTTCTTTTATCGCCCGAAATGATACCGGAAATGCCTTTGTTCCTACAAAATCCGCATATTTTTCCAATACTTCAGATACGCATTTTTCTTTTTCAAAATAAACAACCGGAACATTCCCCCGAAAAATACCTGCTTTTTCCGCTGCAATTTCCGGCAGTGTTTCTCCGAGATATTCCATGTGATCATAACCAATTGACGTAATAACGCAAACATCTTTCTTGTCAATAGCGTTCGTCGCATCCAGCCTGCCGCCCAGTCCGGTCTCCAATATCATATATTGTACACGATATTTTATAAAAAGTACAACTGCCATAAAAAAAAGATATTCAAAAAAAGAGGGATGGTAATCCGTTTGCTCCAATTCTTTTGGCAGATGGCGTATTTTTTCTGCAACCTGTAAAAAAGCCCATAAAAAGTCTTCTTTGGAAACCATCTGCCCATTGATAAGAAACCGCTCCCGTATTGATACCAGATGAGGCGATGTGAACATACCGCTTGAAAATCCCGCCTCCTGCAAAACGGAATGTAAATAAGCACAAACGGAACCTTTTCCGTTTGTGCCTGCTACGTGAATCACTCTGACTTTATCCAAATCTTCCGAAGACCGGATATGTTTTAAGAAGCATCTTGTATGCTCCATACTGTTTTTTTGCGTAAATTTGGGAAGCTCCATGATATACTGTTTTGCAGCTTCATATGTCTCTACGTTATCAGTTATGAATGATGACACTGCTTTCTATCACTCCTCTATCGGCATTGTATTTCATAAAACAGGTATTACGCTCAATCATCATCTGTTCCGCATTCACACAGATAACAACGCCGCGGTAGACATTGCCGTCTATCTTAATTTCCGAGCCTTTACTCTGCTCTACCATCTCTTCCAGTTCCTTACGTTCAGCTTCAATTTTATCAAGCTGGGCGAAATACTGGTCTTTCATTTTATTCCATCCTAAAAGCTTCTTTTCAGTCGCCTCAGGTGTCTGCGCGCCTTTCATACGTTTCTCACGGAGAGCCTCTGTCATCGAATCAACCAATTCCGCAATCTTGGCTTTAAGGTCTGTTTCCTGCCGTCTGATGTTCAGTAACTGTTCATGCGTCTGCGCTTCATAACCGCAGTGGATAATCGTCTTAAGTTCCGCAACATTCCCTGCATTGGTCGCTTCCACACCTTTAATCGCATTGATATAGCCGCCGATAATCGCACCTTTTTTACCTGTTGCAATAACTTTATCTTTCGCATTGATATTGGAATTCATAATGATATTTGCCTGCACCGAGCCTCCTGCTTCTATACTTGTATGCTCGATGAAATCCGCAAACACACTGCCTCTTGCCGATACTTTCGCTCTATTGCCGCCCTGAATACCACGGGATAAAATAATATCACCGCCCGCATACAAATTGGCAAGACTTGTGGAACCGTGAATTTCAATATTTCTGCCGGCACGTATCGTAACGCCTTCTTCTACATTTCCATAAATAATAATATCGCCGAAAAACTCCACCTTACCGATAATCATATCGACATCGCCGGAAATTTCATGCACGTTCTGAATATCAATCTTACCGTCCTTGACTTCAATTTTACCATCGGACTGTGCATAATAAGCCTCATCCTCCCGTCGGATGCCCTTTCCGCGCATCGGGGGTAAATCATGATACAGTTTTCCCGGCATGACATTCCCAAGTACGGTACAACCGTCTACCGACTGTATCGCCGGATGATAAACCGCTACTTTATCCCCTGCCTTGACATTCTGCAGGGCGCTCATATTTGTATAATCAACAGAACCGTCTTCCCTGATTTTCGGCACACCGTATTCCTCCGGTGTGAACAAATACTCAAAATAACCGTCTTTGCCGTCCTGTATTTCCCGTCCTTTGGCAACTAAAATCTCCCTGTTATAGACTTTCTTTTTGATAATTGCCGAAAGATTCGATTGATGTAACCCCTCGACCACACCTTTCTGATTCAGGTAATCAATCAAATCCTGTTTCCGGTATTCCACCTCAGGTTCCGGAGGCATCAAATAGAGCCACGCCGCCATCTCATCCTCATCCACTTTCAAATAAGTGCCTTTGGTTAAGATGCTTTCCTCTTCCTGAATTTCCACATCCATTTCTTCGGGTACGGCAAATTCAGGCTCTACCGCCTCCTGCAGTTTCGCCATAGCAGCTTTCAATCTATCCAATTGTTCCGAAGAAAATTGTGTACTCACAGACTCACCTCCTAATACCTCTATTTATATTCTATACCAAAAAATCTTTTATTGCAATTGTTCCAGACGAATTTTTACCTGTTCCATCATTTGTGTATATTTTTCCAGTTTGGCCCGTTCCTCTGCAACTTTCGATTCAGGCGCTTTCGACATGAATTTTTCATTGTGCAGCATTCCGTTTACACGCGCAAGTTCGCCCTCCAAGCGCTTCTTTTCTTTCTCCAGGCGCTCAATTTCCTGCTTAATGTCTACAAGTTCCGCAAAAGGAATGTAGAGTACCGCATTCGGAATCACAACGGAAACCGCATCATCCGCGATGCCCTGCCTGTCTTCCTGTATCGTCACATCGCTTGCTCCGGCTAAAGAAGTAAAGAACAGCTTACCATCGGAAAAAGTACGCCGTACATCCTCTTTTTCACTCACTACGAAGACCGCCGCTTTTCTGCCCGGCGCAACATTCATCTGTGTACGCACATTTCGGATACCGCGTACAGCCTCTTTCATAAGCTCAATCGCCGCCTCCTCTTTTGCAAACTGTCTTTCCTCTCTGAAAACAGGCCAAGAAGAAATCATAACGGACTCTTCTTCTGTCTGCATGGTGCAGAAAATTTCCTCCGTAATAAACGGCATATAAGGATGCAGAAGCTTTAATGCCTCTAACAAAACATTCTTAAGCGTCCACAATGCGGCATTTTTACCGTCCGCCTCTGCCTCTTCTTTACTATAAAGACGAGGTTTAACCATCTCAATATACCAGTCGCAAAATTCATCCCATATAAAATCATAAACTTTCTGTACTGCAATACCAAGTTCAAAATGCTCCATATTGTCCGTAACATCCTGAACCAGAGTATTCAGCTTCGACAAAATCCATTTATCGGCAGGCTCTAACATCTTCTTAATGTTATCATATGAACATTCCCAGCCGCATGCGCCGGTTTTTTCCTTTGCCTGCTCCATATTCATCATGATAAAACGGGCGGCATTCCATACTTTATTGGCAAAGTTACGGCTTGCTTCCACTCTTTCATAGTAGAAACGCATATCATTACCCGGCGCATTGCCTGTAATTAATGTAAGACGCAGGGCATCCGCACCGTATTTTTCTATAATCTCCAACGGGTCAATACCGTTCCCCAAAGATTTACTCATTTTTCGTCCTTGGGAATCCCTGACAAGACCATGGAACAAAACCGTCCGGAACGGTTTTTCGTTCATTTGCTCATAACCAGAGAATATCATACGGATAACCCAGAAAAAGATAATGTCGTATCCGGTAACAAGCACGTCTGTCGGATAGAAATATTCCAAATCCTCCGTCTTATCCGGCCATCCCAATGTGGAAAACGGCCAGAGTGCTGAAGAAAACCATGTATCCAGTGTATCCTCATCCTGTGTGAAATGTGTGTCACCGCATTTCGGGCA
The DNA here is from genome assembly GCA_947175285.1 of uncultured Lachnospiraceae bacterium. The sequence goes on along the minus strand of CAMWMM010000059.1, from coordinate 8,632 downwards.
TACGTCAGGCATCTGTCTTCCGACTACAATTTCACCGCATTTATCGCAGTAATATGCCGGAATCCTGTGTCCCCACCATAACTGACGGCTGATACACCAGTCTCTGATATTATCCGTCCAGTTATAATAAGTCTTATCCATCCGCTCCGGAATCAGTTTGATATCGCCATTTTTTACCGCTTCTACAGCCGGTTTGATTAACTCGTCCATTTTCACAAACCACTGTTTTTTGATAAGCGGCTCGATTGTCGTGCCGCAGCGGTCATGCGTACCTACATTATGAGAATAGTCTTCTATTTTTACCAAAAGACCTTCTTTTTCCAATTCTTCTACAATACGCTTTCTTGCCTCGTAGCGGTCTAATCCCTCATATTTACCGCCGTTTGCATTAATCGTCGCATCATCGTTCATTATATTGATTTCCGGCAGGTTGTGGCGTTTGCCGACTTCAAAGTCATTCGGGTCATGGGCAGGCGTAATCTTAACAACACCTGTTCCGAATTCCATATCAACATACTCGTCTTCCACAACAGGAATCGGCTTATTCACAATCGGAAGCCATACCTGTCTGCCTTTTAAATACGTATATCTTTCATCTTTCGGATTTACCGCAACCGCCGTATCGCCTAACATTGTCTCCGGACGTGTCGTTGCAAATTCCAGAAATTCCGTTTTGCTCGGCTGTCCGTTTTCATCTACGAGCGGATATTTGATATGCCAAAAATGACCTGCCTGCTCTTCATACTCTACTTCCGCATCGGAAATGGACGTATTACATACCGGACACCAGTTGATGATTCTGCTGCCCTTATAAATCCATCCTTTTTCATGCATCTTACAGAATACTTCCGTAACCGCCCTGTTGCAGCCCTCGTCCATCGTAAAACGTTCTCTGTCCCAGTCACAGGAGGAACCCAGCTTTTTTAACTGGCCGATGATACGTCCGCCGTACTCTTTTTTCCATTCCCACGCGCGCTCTAAAAAGCCTTCACGTCCGAGGTCTTCTTTTTCAATGCCTTCTTCTTTTAACTTCTCAATAATCTTTACTTCCGTTGCAATGGAGGCATGATCCGTTCCCGGCTGCCAAAGCGCATTATATCCCTGCATTCTCTTAAAACGAATCAGGATATCCTGCATCGTATTGTCAAGCGCATGTCCCATATGAAGCTGTCCTGTAATGTTCGGCGGGGGAATGACGATGGTAAACGGGGTTTTCGTCTTATCCACTTCGGCATGGAAATATTTCTTTTCCATCCATTTCTCATATAATTTGTCTTCTATACTTTTGGGGTCGTAGGTTTTGGCAAGTTCTTTGCTCATGTTGTGTCCTCCTTTTTGCTTTTGCCCACGCGCCAAGTCTAACGACTTGCGCTACAAAAAGCCCTCTGCCGACTCTGTCAGCAAAGGGCGTAATGTCACGCGGTACCACCTTTGTTTATCACTCAATGATTCCCTTTATAATCTTAGAATCTTATCCTGTAACGGGGATAGGGCGGGAATGCTTACCGGTCGATACTTCCTGTTCGGCATTCCGGTTCCAAAGCTACCTTCCACGATTCCTCTCCGAAACGGCTTTTCAGCTAATAGCCGTTCTCTCTGGCGGCGGTCGTCATGTACTCCTCTTTGTCATTACCTTTTTTCACATACTATCTCTACTATAGTAATTTGTGAAGTATTTGTCAAGATGTCTGGATATTTTAGCTCAGAATTTGTGAATAAAACTATGAAAGCTCAATTTCTACTGTTGACAAGTAAAAATAAATGAAGTAGAATTGTTTCTTGTCCAATAACATATGACAGAAAAAAATATTGACGGAGGAGAATGTTATGAAAAGAAAAACAGTAAAAACAGTTGTTTGTGCAACACTATTGACAATTGCAATGTCCGTAACAGCCTGTGGCAGTTCCAATGATGGAGCCAAGAGTACGGATACGGCGGTAGAGGAAACTTCTACAGAGACAACGGCTCCCGAAGCTCCCACTGAAGACAATGCGGCTGACAAGGCAGAGAGCAACGGTCAGAAGACATTAGAGGAGTTTTTGGCTGAGGATCCGACTACGGAACAGCAGCTTAAAGATCAGGCTGCAGCAATGGAAAATGACCAGATGGGAATGGAAATTGAGGTAAAGGGCAACGAGGTTATCCTTATAGCTACCTTGAAGGATTCCGTAGAAGTAACGGATGATACGGCAGCACAGCTGCAGGAAGGCATGGATGCGGTATCGTCAACATTTTCAGCACTTGCCGGTATGCTGGATGAAGCAATCGGTGCGGAAAAAGGAACAGTGTCCTACGGTATCAGATATTGTGCGCCCGACGGAACAGTTCTTGCAGAAGCAAGCTTCAGCGCAGAGTAAGAAAAGAAATCGGAAATTTTATAGTAAAAGCCGGGGTAAGACGCCCCGGTTTTTCATTTGTTTCCCTGTGAAAAACATTTATTCCATCCAACCAGAACGCTTTCACCAGTCTCTGCTATACGTTCTAATACAACTACAAGCTGCTCCTGTGACATGCCGGGAATTGTATTATTTAACTCTGCTTCTTTTCCCCAGTTATACTTGTATTTTTGCAACAGCTCCTCAATTTGTTCCAACGCTTCCTGGTTTACCACTTTTGATACTCCTTCATAAGACATAATAGCTCTATCATTTTCCCAATTACCTTTTATACACATCTCCACGATTATCTATATTTTCTATTGATATAATTTCTATCATATTGTCAATCGTGTATAAAACCCTTATACTTCATAATATTATACCCAATTCAGAAGCAAGCGCTTCTATTGATACTGTCTGCCCGTCATTTTCCTGTTTTGCTTCTGCCATCATCGCCAAATCCCACTCATCCGGTTCTATCATCTCCCCAGCATAAGCTTTCAAGCTCTCTAACACATCAATAACAAAGCTAAGCTTTTGCTCTGGTATATTCTCAATTAATTGCAGTACTCTTTCTTTATTACTCATAATCTGCATTCCTCCCCACTTATTACATTCTTACTTTATAGGCATATACTAATATATTATAATTATACAAAAACCCATTCTCATTTACAATAAATTTCACCCATCAGTTTGTAACAGTTCCTCTATATGTCTCTTTTGATTGACCTTTCGATTTTGAAAAATACCTTTCTACCTTCAGTGCTATTTTTTCAACTAAATAATCAGAACCACTCAAAAGAGCAGAATCCATTTCCAAACGACTCTCCTGCACTAAATCCTGAAAAGTCCGTATAAATCGAGTACACTATCAATAGTTTCCAAATATACGGCAACATTCAAAATTCCCGCAGCAAAAATGCCATATAAAGCGGCAGAGTAAGCATCTGTCCTGACTTTCCGATATTATAATCACCCAACTTGATTGCTCTTACCACATGATATTTTTCAGGATGACTCAGAATCGTTTTTGTGCTTTTGGCATTTCCGGTAACTGCCTTTACTTCCACAAGAGTACATTCACCCTTATAGCGAATTACAAAATCTACTTCCAAGCCGGAATCTTTGTGAAAATAGTAAAGTTTACGTCCCATTTTACCAAAAATATCTGCAATCAGATTTTCAAAAATAGCGCCTTTATATCCGTAAAGATTGCCCTGCAAAATATCATACTGTGTGCCGTCCTCCAACATGCTGACAAACAGACCACAATCCTGCATATATACTTTAAATACATCTTTCTCGGCATTGCCGTCTAAAGGCAGTTCCGTAATCGAAAGGTTATAGCATCGGGCAATGATACCAGCGTCCTCAATCCATTGCAGACTGCCTGCATATCTGGATGCAGTGGATCCTTTTTTTACAACGGAATACTGAAACTTCTTATTTTCTTTACCAAGCTGCTTCGGAATAGACTGGAAGCACTCTCTGATACGTGATTTGTCTTTCCGGTCAGCATACTTCACCATATCGTCTTCATAAGAGCGAACAATATTCCGCTGAATACGCAGCACCTCATCCATCTGTTTGGAATTTATAAAAGTCTGAACCACATCCGGCATTCCGCCCACAACAGTATATTGTAAAAGTAATTGTCTCATACGACCATGTAAGGCTTCGGTAATCGGTGTCTGCGCTTCTAAATTTTTCTTCAATAAACCGATTATCTGATCCGTGATTCCATTCGCCCACAGAAATTCTTCAAAATCCAATGGATACATATCAATAACCGTTTCAAAGCCAACAGGTATGGATTTCGGCTCTTTTCCGTAATCCCTTACCCCTAAAAGAGAACCGGTTCCGATTACATCAAACCGTCCGTCTATGTGGAAGAATTTCAAAGCCGTTCTGGCTTCCGGGCAGTCTTGAATCTCATCCAGAATCAGCACTGTCTCTCCCGTCTCAAATACAACGCCCGGAAGAAGCGCAGAAAGCAGCATGATGATATTGTCAATTTCCAGAGAACCCGCAAATACAGACGCATAATCCGGATTTTCAAAGAAATTCAGATAAACCACATTTTTATAATACTTCTTTGCAAAATCCATAACGGAAAATGTCTTTCCACACTGCCTGCATCCCTTAATAATAAGCGGCTTATGATCTGATGTATTCTTCCATTCGAATAGGCTTTGAGTAATCTTCCTTTTCAGCATTGTGCTTGCACCTCCCTGCCGATATCTAAGATATAGTATAAACCATTTTTTATTTTTTTCAAACGACTTTTATCTAAAGGTGCGAACTTTTTAAATGGACTTTTAGGAAATGACACAACTTTTTCAAATGAGTTTTGGGAAAATGATACAACTTTTTCAAGTGACTTTCAAAAATGAGTAATAATGACTCACACCCACAATGCTTCACTCAGAGTCTTCTGCGCACTGACATCTTCAATACATACCATTTTGACTAACAGCCACGCCCGCTCGTCTTCTGTCATTTCGGCAATCTTTTCTGCTGACTCGGAACCTTGTACATTGTTAATAATGTTATCCAGACATTCCTCTTTATATTTTGCGGCATCCATTGCTTCCTGCCATGCCCGTCTTTTCTTTTCAAGCATTTCAAGCAACGGCGCTTTCGCCTTTTCCCCGTCAATGATCATTTTAATTTCATCAAGCGAAAAGCCCAGTGCTTTTAACTCTAACAACGCATTTAGCTGCTGTACCTGTTCTGCGGAATAGTAACGATACCCGTTTGCGGCATCTACTTCTATCGGTTTAATAATACCTTTCTTTTCGTACAAGCGCATTGCCTTTCTGGAAACTCCAAAGAAGTCTGCAATTTCTCCGATTAGCATAAGACCATTTTTCATACACACCCTCCATTATTCCTCAAATACACCATTGACCCTCTTTACACAGACCGCATTTGCTTTCAGATTGTTCAGGCAGGTAACAAGCATTATCGCTCCTGCCATCATAGAACCTCTCACCTGAAAACAATAAACCACATCCGAAAATGCCATTGTCCCATTAGAAATTAATCCGTATCCCATAAGAAGAATCACAAGGTATCCCCCGATTCCAAGCAATCTCCCACCTGCATCACTCAAGGCATTCCGCACATGAATCTTCATGTTGCTCTTCATTAAATTTCTGCTGTTCGTTTCACAGTTTTGCATCAGAAGCGCCCCGGCATTATACAGCAGGATTATGTCTGCATCAGTAATCAACGGTTTGACAGCAGAAGTAATTTCCGACATGGCATTTTGTGATTTTTCTTTCAGCTTTGGTACAGCTTCAAGCACCAATTTATAGTTCATAAATAATTGCAAAATAATAAATGTCCATGTTATACCCAAAAACAGCGGGCTGCTCTTTAGCATCAAAAAAGAGGACATGATAGTATTAATAATGGCAACCACCAGATGAGGCATATTCAACGGACCGTTCATCATCGTGAAAGCCGCTTGTATATCACTGTTTAGCCTTGTAATCCACTCGCCGCTGAAACGATGCTCTATCCGTTTAAGAGGCAAATCCAGAATCTTATTCAACATTTTTTCCTGAAGTCCGGCTTCCGTTCTGGCGGAAAATGCCGCATAACTGCTCCATATAACTCCATTATAAATAAACAGTACCGCGCAGAACAAGCCGTATCCTACACATATTTTCAGAAGCAAACCGGAATTATCCGTTTCCAGACAAAGGAAAACCGATTTTATCAGATTCGCCAGCATCCAGCCTCTAATTGCATCAAAAGGCGACCGGAGCAACAGCAAAAATATATATTTACGCCAAATCCCCATTCTTTTGATCAGTCTGCTAAAATCACTCACGAACCAGTTTTCCTCCTTCCATACGGTAAATCGTATAACTATTATCTAAAGTCTCCCGATGATGGGTAACATGAATCACCGATCTGCCATTCGCCAGTTCATTCAGGGCATTCAAAACCGCATATCCGGTATCCTTATCTAAAGCCGAGACCGGCTCGTCCAACAGAATGATTGGCGCATCTTTACAAAACGCTCTGGCTATTTGAATCCGCTGTGCCTGTCCGCCGGACACCTGATTTCCCCGCTCACCCACATTTGTATTCAGTCCGTCCGGAAGACTCTCAAGCCATTTGGTAAGGCTTGCACTCTGACAGGCTGTCCGGATTTTTTCTTCCGGAATATCATGACCGCAGGTAATATTATCCCTGACAGACAAAGGAAAAAGGCTGTTGTTTTGCATAACAATCGCTATGTGTTCCCTGATTTTTTCCGGCGAACACTCACCTGCTATGACTCTCTCCCCACAATCAGCTTCGTAAAGCCCGGCAAGTATCTTTAATATGGTGCTTTTCCCGCACCCGCTGTCCCCCACGATTCCGATATGCTCGCCATACCTCACTCTGAGCGACAGATTCTTGATAATCATAGTATCCTCATATGAAAACGAAATATTATCTAAACAAACTGCATATTGATTCATACTCATAAATCTCCTTTCCGAACTTGTTCAGTTGAAAGAGTGCAATTCTTTCAACTTCTCTAGCCTGCCAACTGATGCGCTGAATCTCCGGAAGTTGGCATAAATGCCCGGCATATTCTGTAAAAATCCTGAAACATTCCCTGACAAATTGATAAATATATAGAAAATTCCTATGCTGATTTCCCCATTTATCACCATAGTTCCGCCGAATCCAAACAATATCAAAAGCGGTACAAATGAAAGCACACCTGAAAGAGACATGAGTCCGGCGGAAATTCTCTCTTTCCTGACATTCGCATTCTTCCATTCCGAAAGATTTTCATTCATAACACCTCTAACCAGCTTATACGCATCATATACTTGAATGACAGGAAATAATTCCAGAATCGTGCCCGCCGAGCCATTGATTTTCTTTTTACTGTTTAGAGCCTGTTCCGTATAACTTTTAATAATCTTACTGGAAAAAGAACAATAAATAATCAACGGAACTACCGGAAGTATGGAAATCACAGCCAGTTTCATATTCTGACAGAGCAAGAATACAACCGTAACGGCAAACGTACCAAATTGCCTGATGAGCGAAAAGAGGTTCTCATTCATATAGTCGGATACATCTTTCAACTCATTCTGCATCGCAGACTGTTCTTCTCCGACGTTCATTTTTGAAAGTGTTTGAATGTCATTTCGCAAATAGAATCCGGCATATCCCATCCGCATTTCATGTGCAAAAATTTCACAGGTATAGAACGCCAGATAAGAGGATAAATATTCGCTTAACGTATGTGAGAGAACAATCATTATCCCAACCGGCAGCATCATAAAAAGCACATTTGGTCTGCTCTCTTCGACTGCAGCATCTGCATCAAGTAAAAGATTTAACAGTTCTGCCAGAAACTTATTCCAACACAGATTTAGAATAATAGACAGAAAAGTGAACAAAACCGCCAGTCCAAAGAAGAATTTATGTAATTTAATCATCTGTTTTATTATTTTCAAATACAACCCTCCTTTATCATCTTTACCGAAACCTTGTATCACCCGCTTTATGTGTAGTGTAAACTATGTCCCAAGGACAAGGTCAAGCATGAAAAACAAAAAGCGGCTATGCTTTTGACATAGCCACAATGTGAAATCATCTATTAACTTAATTACCTTATCTCACCCCGTTAACATCTCCTGCCCTGATAACAGGATTCCGCCAGAACGCAGGCAGAAGTTCCGCAATCATAAAGCACCATATCACCGGCTCACAGAAGATAACTGCCATATATTGAAATTTCGGTATCAAAATCACCACAAATAAAATTTTGCCAATCAGCTCTATCACACTGGAAAGTACAGGCAGAAGCTTCTGCCCAATCGCCTGTAACCCCTGTCTTGTGGGATTTAACACGCCTAAGATTGCCAGACACGGCGCTACTACACGAAGATACAAAGCTCCGTTTTCAAGTACCACGCTTTCCGAAGAACCCGAAAGCAGCTTTACTGCCGCAGGCGCAAACAGAAACATCAGCACAGATGCCAGAAACGCCACTGCCGCACCATACAAGTATGCACACTTCATTGCCTTTTTAATCCGCCCCGTCTGCCCGGCTCCGTAGTTTTGCGAGATAAAAGTGCTGATAGTCTGGCTCATGGCTATATTCGGCATCATCAGAAATTGAAAAAGCTTTCTTGCCGCGATATGCCCTGCAATTACCAGATATCCCAGATTATTAATCCCGGACTGTAAAATCGCCGTGCCTGATGTGACAATGCAGCTCATAAAG
>CAMWMM010000058.1 GCA_947175285.1 uncultured Lachnospiraceae bacterium | reverse complement strand
AGAAACCTGTTAAAAGTAATAAAAATAATATTGTTTTTAATTTTTAGTTCGTTTTAACAAATGGATGCCAGGGCACTTGTCTGAATAATGAACAATCTTGAAATGGGAGAGAATATCTTGTTTTGAGGTCGTTTGTTGACTGCTTGAAAAAATATAGACTTTTGATATAATAATAGTGTATAAAGGAGTGAATCAGAATGGCGAATAATACATATGATATGGTAATGAGCGGAAAAAGTGATAATAATATTCGCTTTAATGATTTCCATAATCTTATTATTGACTTGGGGTTTACTTTTAAGGGGCAGAAAGGCTCCCATATGTCATTTTACCACAATGGAATCAATGAACGCATGACGATACAGAAAGATGGGGCAAAAGCGAAAGATTATCAGGTAAAACAATTAAGGCATATCATTGAAAAGCATAGTTTATAAGGAGGATTCAAATGGCTGAATATTCTGTTTTTATAAAATATGATCCGGTAGATAAAATTTATGTGGCAAGTGTTCCTGAATTGCCGGGATGTATGGCACATGGGAATACGAAAGAACAGGCATTAAAGGAAATTGAGACAGCGAAGGAATTGTGGATTGAAACAGCGTTGGAAGATGGGCAGCCGATTCCAGAGCCTGATTTACTGGTGGTGTAAATTTGCCTGAATATTCTGTTGGAAAACTTGCAGAAGTTTTCGGTTTGGTCGACCAAAAAGATAAAAACACAGGGAATAATCGGTCTGCATTAGTAATGTAGTGGAGTTGTGTCCTGTGTTTTTGTGTGTATTACATAAAGCGAAGTTAAAGATATTTCCAACCCAGCAAGTGGAAAATCTGGTATGTTATTACGAAGAACCTGAGAATGGAGTAAAAATATGATGAAAAAAGCAATGCGTTATACCATATTCGGTGCCTGTTTTGCTATCTGCATTCTGCTTGCAGGCTGCGGTAATGCCAGACAGGAAGAAACAGAGGTAATAGAGATAGTGAATGAAGAGGAAGAGTCATCAGAGGAGGAAGTTCCGGAGCAGATAGACGCCTACCAGCAGCTTACGCTCTATATTCAGGAAGGATTCCGCACTTACGGGATAGAAGGAACGTATCAGGCATATTTTGGCGAAATAGAAGGTGAAGACGGAAAATATGAATGTGAAATCCTGTTAGAAGGGGAAGGCAAACTGTGGAGTGAATTTATTTCTTATACCTATGATGCGAAAAGCGGATGGTATTCTTTTAAAGGGCAGCAGGAAGGTATTTTTACACAAGATTCTTTTTGGGTATTGCGCGAGGATGATTCTTTCGTAGAGGAAATACGGAAAAACTATGTATATCAGACACAGATTGCAAAGGATCTGGACATAGTGGTTCCGATACATTACGATTTGGAAAAAGGACCGGTGGAGCATGATGAGAGGCAGATTGTACCTGATTCCGAATGGATGGGAAGATATGTACAACATTATCTTTATACCTATTATGATGACAGGATGGATATTTATATTACAATCGAATATCCGCAGGTTTGGTTAAAGGATGATGAATTGGAAGAACGGATTAATGCTGCACTTAGAGATGCTTTCTTTTATACTTACTACCGTGCGGAAGACGATAAGTGGAATCCCAGCGGTGAGGCATATACGGACATCAACAGGAATTATGTCATTACAAGAGAAGATGAAACATATTTTTCCATACGCATTTATGAGTATAATTCTTTCCGCGGTGCTAATCATCCGAATCAGTGGGAAACGGGCATTACCATCAATATGCAGACCGGGGAAGTGCTGAAACTGCGGGATGTGATAGGTGATGATTGGACGCCGTTATCGTTGCTTGACACGGGTGTTTTTCAGTGCTTGTGGTTTTGGAAAGACGGCAATGAAAGCGATGAGGAGAGCAGTGAACGCTGGATGCAGGATGTACGGGAGCAATGGGAGAACTATGACAGATACGGCTCATTGGATGCACTGGATTCGAAATTTTATTTAACACAGGATGGTTTGGGACTGATTACTTCTGTCAGTAGATATTATACTCCTATCGAGGCGAAGTTTGAGGATTTGGGGGTAGAGTTTGGGAGTGGAGAGTGAAGGTGGGGGAAGAAGATTAAAAAGTAAAGGATTAGCTAATAGAGGGAAAGTGAACGACTTTGAAATGGGAGAAATCTTGTTTTGGGGTCGTTTTTGTTTGGGGAGGGGGAGACGAAAATAATGAAAAAAAGAGATTATAGTGACTCGGGTGTGAATAAGGAAATTGTTTTGTGGAGTTATGTGATATAATTGATGTATGTAATGGTGAGAATGTTTGGTATATTTATGGATATATGATTGGTACAAGATGGGAAGAGTGGTTAGGTAGAATTATGAAGGCATACAGTATCCTCTCTTATAGTATCACATTGGAGTATATTGAAATCGCCAATTGAGTGTGAGATGCATTGATGGTATAATTATTTTAAAAAATAATTAATAAATATTATTTGAAAAAATAGAAGTTACAGATTATTAAAATTGATAAAAATGGTTACATTGGAATGTTATATGTAAAAGGGAAATAGTAAAGGGTATAAATCCTAGAAAATTATCATTTGTAAAAAGCATGTATAATTACCATATCTAATAGATAGGTTTGTATGTAAAGAGGTAAAATATGAATAAAAAGTGTCAGGTATTTACGCCTGAAAATTATGTAAAAGAATTATTAGATAGTGTTGGATATACAGAACACTTATATGGAAAAAGAATATTAGAAAATTCATGTGGCGATGGTAAAATTTTGGTTGCGGTCGTTCAAAGGTATATAGATGATTGTATTACTAATGGTTTGTCTAAAACAAAAATCAAGAATGGATTGGAAAAAGATATTTTTGGAGTTGAAATTGATCCAGAGCAATATCAAAAGTGTATCAAAAATTTGAACGCTGTGTTGCAAAAATATAATATAAATAGAGTAGAATGGAAAGTTTATAATTTTGATTATTTGCGATGGAATGAAGAAATACAATTTCAGTTTATTGTAGGCAATCCGCCGTATATAACATATAGTGAGTTAAAAAAAGACGAGCAGAAATATGTAAAGGAAACATTTGAAACTTGTGTGAAAGGAAAATTTGATTATTGTTATGCATTTATCGAGAAAAGTATAAAATCATTAGCACAAGATGGGAAAATGTCATATTTAATTCCGAGTAGTATATTTAAAACGGTATTTGGATTGAATTTAAGAACTTTTATGAAACCATATGTATCGATTATCAAAGATTATACACAAGAAAAAGTGTTTGATAATGCGATGGTCAAGTCGTCAATTATGGTATTAGATATGCAAAGGCAACAAGATGTATTGCATTATAGAGATATGACTTTGGGGACAGAGATAAACATTCCGGTAGATCAATTAACAGATAAGTGGTTTTTTACAGAGAATTTAGCAAATGGAACGAATCGTTTTGGTGATTATTTTAAAGTATCGCATGTTGTGGCAACGCTATTAAATAAAGCTTATGTAATCAAAGAAGAAGATTACGAAGAAACTGAACAAGGTTTTCTTTGTAATGGGCGTAATATAGAAAGAGATATGGTGCGTGATACAGCATCTCCGAGATCTATACGATACAATAGGAAAGAAAAAATAATATTTCCGTATACTTATGAGAATGGGCATTTGGAAAGATTTAATGAAGGAGATTTCGAAATTATTTATCCAGAGGCAGCAGCATATTTAAATGATTTTAGAGTTGGTTTGGATAAACGTCAAAAGGATGAAAATGCAAAGTGGTATGAATATGGAAGATCACAGGCACTTTCAGGATTAGATGGCGATAAGTTGCTTATTTCAACAGTTATTACTGAAAATGTAGTGGTGCATAAGCTTACAAGGAGTTGTATTCCATATGCAGGAATGTATATTGTTAGATGTGAAGATAACAATAAATATACATTGGAAGATGCGGTTCGTATTTTAGAAAGTAGAGAATTTAGGCAATATGTGTTAGATGTAGGAATACATATTAGCGGAAGTTCATTAAGAATAACATCTAAAGATGTAGAAGATTATAGATTTTAATTATTGGAGAATATACTATGGAGAAAATGAAATATAGAATTTCATCAAGAGCTACAATATTGTTGGGACGCGAAAGTGTGTCAAAGGTAGAAAGTGCATTAATTGAGCTAATAAAAAATACATATGATGCAGATGCCTCATTGTGTTATTTGTTATTTGATTCCGAAGGCAGTTGTATTTATTTAATTGATAATGGAATTGGTATGACAAGAAAAATCATTGAGGATAATTGGATGATGATTGGGACAGATAATAAAAAGAAAGAATATATTTCTAAGAAGAAGAGAATAAAATCAGGTGAAAAGGGTATTGGTAGATTTGCATTGGATCGTTTGGGTGGAGTATGTGAGCTGTTTACAAAAAGTAAAGATGAGCAAAAGACGATTCGATGGAAGACAAACTGGAATAATTTTGAAGAGGAAGGAAAAGTATTAGAAGATATTGAAGCCGAATTTGAGTATATTAATTCGGAATGGTCTGAAAACATACCCTGTTGCGTTGTTGAAGGAATTAATTGTCTAGAAAAAGCGATAGAGTCTAAGATAGATTTTACAACGGGGACTGTTATAAAGATTAGTAATTTGCGTGATGAGTGGTCATTATCTCAAATAGATAAAATGAAAAAATCAATGGAATTTTTGATTCCGCCAAAAGAACAAGATGAATTTAATATTTGCGTTCAAAAAGGAGTAAATTTTGAACCTGAATTAGTTGAAAATAATTTTTCCGAAGAATATGATTATAAATTAAAGTCAGATTTTGATGGAAATACTTTTAAAATTACATTGTTCCGAAATGAATTTGATTTAGGGAAGATGCCAGAGGCAATTTTTAATGAAGAGAGATTATCAAGATATCCATATCGAAAAGAAGATTTTAATGCAGAGTCGTTAGAATTTGTATACTCAATAAGTGAGCTGTTTAATACAAAAGATGTTGAATATATCGAAAAAGTAAAAAAAATAGGACAATTCAAATTTGAATATATTTTTATGAAGCTGACTATACAAAAAGGTTCGAAGGAGATTTTTTTCTATAAAGAAATAGGTAAAAATAGAAGTAGTTGGTTAGAAGAACATGGCGGAATTAAGATTTATCGAGATAACTTTTGGGTTAGGCCATATGGTGAGAATGATTCGGATTCATTTGATTGGTTGGGATTGGAGGCTCGTAATAATGCTAACCCAGTCGCAGTTTCTAGTCCGACAGAGGCATGGACAGTTAGAAATGCTCAGGGTCAAGGAACTGTATTTATTTCTCGTGTAGCAAATGTCTCAATATTGGATAAATCAAGTCGAGAAGGTATTATTGAGAATGAAAGTTTTAAAATACTAAAAGAAGCAATTATTAAAATAATATCAGTATTAGAAAAGGATCGGTCATATATTGCCAGAAGTTTTAAAATATATGATGACCGAGTTAATCATAAGGAAAAGACTAAGCAAGAAGGCTCCCAAATTGCTAAAAGCGTATTAAGTGGGAAAAAAGAAAAAAACCGTAAAGTACAAAATGAGAAGATAGAGAGTTTAGCAAAGACGGTTCAGTATTTTGAAGAAGAGAGAGAGGAATTAATTTCAGAACTAAAGCTATTAAGAGCTTTGGCTACGAATGGCTTGATAACAACAGCAATAGTTCATGACTTGAAAAGCATAAACGCATTATTGGTTAATAGAGTAGAATCTATGCGTATTGCAATTAGTAATGGAAATAAAATGCTAATTGATAGAAATTTGGATGACTTATATAAAAATGATGAATTTTTAAAATCGTGGATTACGGTTGTTACGAATCAGAGTAAGAAGGATAAGCGCAAACGACTTAAAAAGGATTTATATAATACTATCGAAAAGATTGTTAATGTTTTGCAACCAATATTGGTACAAAAGAAAGTGCATGTTGAAATATTGAAAGATTCTAATAATGCAGAACGTAGAATATTTGAATCTGATTTTGAGAGTATTATATATAATTTAATTATAAATTCAATTGAATCGTTTACTAAGACGAATACAGATAATCGGGAAATTGATATTGAATTGATTACAGATGAACAGTTTATTATTAATTATTTTGATAATGGAATAGGTTTAGGAGATAGTTTCAAGGATCCATATGAAATTTTTAAATTAGGTTCAACAAGCAAATATGATCAATATGGAAATGTGATAGGAACTGGTTTAGGAATGTATATTATCGCATCAACTGTAAGAGAATATAATGGAGATTATCGGTTGTTAGAAACGATAAATGGATTTGGGATTGAAATAAAAATTCCGTTATAGGAGGGAATGCTGTGAAAACAATAAAAGTTGGCATTATTGATGATGATAAGAGTAAAGTCACACAAATAATGATTCATCTTTTGTATGGAATGAAAGATGCATCAAAACAGAAAGCTGATAGATATGCGGATATTGAATTTAATGTGATTGAGATTGAACCAACACCTAACATGGAAGATACTGCATCATTTATTACTGATCAAAAAATAGATGCTGTATTAATTGATTATAATCTTTCATCATATGCCACTATTTCATACACTGGCGTACAGCTCGCAAAGTTTATACAAGAGAAGTTTTTGGAGTTCCCATTGTTTATTTTAACTTCTTATGAGGATGAATTATATGAACATGAACTTTTTGACGCATACCAAATATTTGATTTTGAAAGATATTTGTCGGAACCATTAGAGCGAGTCGAATTGCATTACAAATTAATTGAGCAGGTAACTAAGTATCGGAAGCAAATCGAATTGTGGGAAAGTGAAATAAAAAGTTTATTACCTGAAAAAGGCAAAAATGTTGAAGTGGATACTCGAATTTTAGATTTATTTGATAAATTATAAAAGAGTATTGATGGACATTCAGCGATACCAAATAAAGTAAAAAGTAACCTACAGTCAAACAAGATAGATGAATTGATAGGCAAAATAGATTTGTTATTAAAAGGGGAATAATATGAACGTAAAACAAAAGATACCACACAGATCATATACTGGTGTGAGATGGCGTACAAATAGGTCAAATAAAGAACGGCTAATTATTGATTTTGAACATAAATGTGCATATTGTGATGATGATGATAAATATACGGGAGGGAGCAAAGCGTATCATGTAGAGCACTTTGCTCCTAAAGAAAAATTTCCGAAGCTAGAGTTTACATATGACAATTTGCTATATGCCTGTCCGTATTGCAATATATCTAAGTCAGATAAGTGGCCAAGTGATGATAGTAACATAAGTGTTGTAGAAAACGAAGGATTTATTAATCCTTGTACGGAAGAGTATAATGAACACTTAAAGAGAGAAGAGGATGGATCAATATCATATATATCACCTGTTGGTGAATATATGTATTATAATTTAAAGCTATATTTGCAACGGCATCAACTAATTTATAATATAAGTAGAGTTCATAAGAAGTTAAAAGAGGTTCGTAAAGAAAAAGAACGAAGAAAGAATTTGCATAGACCAGTAGAGGATTTAGAAAGGATGTATAAGGACTTATGTGAAGTTTTTTTCGAATATTATGATATTTTTACGGAAGTTATGGATAATTAGTGATTGAGTGAAAATGATTTAAAATTGAAAAATCACTTAGACTACGTTCGAAAGGGAAGAAATGGTGTACATAATGGATTATTAATTGTACTATAGTCAAGGGAGTAGACACAATTTCTAGAAAAAGTTGTTTGAGAAAAGCTATTTTGACCCGTTCCAGTAACTCTCTTTTTTCATTAGGGGTTCATATTTCGAGAGTGCCATGCGGCCTCTTGGAATTGTGGTATTCTTCAATATATTCAAAGATAAAGAACTGTTATTCCTGCAAAGAGTGATAGGCCTTTCTGTTGGTTTCTTTCTTTTTTGAGGTATTTGAAGAAACATTCACAGCAGGAGTTATCAAAGAAACAGCCTTGTTTATGAGTCTGCTCTATCTAGGCTAATATATGAATTATTAGTTTAGGGGGATATTTATTTATAAATAGTAATGTTAAGAAACGGAATAAGGATAATGTTTGCAAATAGGATACGGAGGAAAAATACATGGCAACAGGTACAACATCAGTTGGATTTGAAGAGAAATTGTGGCAGGCAGCAGATAAGCTGCGCTCGAACATGGATGCGGCAGAATACAAGCATGTAGTATTAGGTCTTATATTTCTTAAATATGTTTCTGATTCATTTGAAGAAAAATACCAACAATTATTAGCAGAAGGCTATGGAGATGAAGAAGACAGGGATGAATACATAGCAGAAAATATCTTTTATGTGCCAAAAGATGCTCGATGGAGTGAAATTAAAAAGCATGCTACAAGTACAGATATTGGCAGGGTTATAGATAATGCAATGGATGCAATAGAAAAAGAGAATGATTCATTAAAAGGAGTTCTGACTAAGAATTATTCTCGGCAGGAATTGGACAAAACGAGGCTTGGTGAACTTGTGACGCTTTTTACGAATATTGAAGTCGGTTCAACAGCGGCACAAGAAAGGGATGTTTTAGGAAGAGTATATGAATACTTTTTAAGTAAGTTTGCAAGCGCAGAGGGAAAGCTGGGTGGAGAATTTTATACCCCTTCTTGTATTGTTCGTACACTTGTTTCAATGATAGAACCATTTGAAGGACAGATTTTTGATCCGGCATGTGGAAGTGGCGGTATGTTCTGTCAGTCGGCGCAATTTGTTAAGGAGCACCAGGGAAATGTCAGAGATATTTCTATTTTTGGTCAGGAAAGTAACCCTACTACATGGAAGTTAGCAAAGATGAATTTAGCAATTAGGCGGTTGGAAGCGAACCTTGGAAAGCATAATGCCGATTCATTCCATGACGACCAACACAAGATGTTAAAAGCAAATTACATACTTGCTAATCCGCCGTTTAATATTTCAGATTGGGGCGGAGAACGGTTACAAGAAGATATTCGTTGGAAATATGGCATTCCTCCTGTTGGAAATGCGAATTTCGCTTGGCTTCAACATATGTTGCATCATTTGAATCCGGCAGGTGGTGTGTGCGGTACAGTTTTAGCGAATGGTTCTTTGAGCTCAAATACATCAAATGAGGGATATATTCGTGCAAATATGGTAAAGGGTGATGTTGTGGAATGTATTGTAGCGATGCCTAGCCAGCTTTTTTATTCTACGGGTATTCCGGTTTCGCTATGGATTATGCGGAAAGGAAAAGGTGAGTATTCTAAAGGGAAAGTTTTGTTCATTGATGCCAGAAAGCTTGGGCATATGGTAGACAGAAAAGTTCGGGAATTGTCAGAAGAGGATATTCAGAAAATAGCCGGTACTTATCAGAATTGGTGGAAAGGAAGCGGATATGAAGATGTTCAGGGTTTCTGCAAAGAAGCGGCTATAGAAGAAATCAAGGAACAGGATTTTATCTTGACGCCGGGAAGATATGTTGGCATTGAAGAACAGGAGGATGACGGAGAGCCATTTGAAGAAAAAATGCAGAGATTGACATCTGAACTGTCAGGCTTGTTTGCACAGTCCATTGAACTTCAAGATGAGATTCGTGAGAAGTTGGGGGCGATTGGATATGGAATATAATCTTGGGAATATATGTAGGTACCGTAAAGGAAAAATTGATGTTGCGTCATTAAAATGTAGTAATTATATTTCTACGGAGAATATGCTACCCAATAAAGGGGGTATTGTGGAGGTATCATCTTTACCAACAACATCACAAGTACAAACCTATAAATATGGGGATGTATTAGTTTCCAATATTCGTCCATATTTTAAAAAAATTTGGAAAGCCGAATTTGATGGGGGCTGCTCAAACGATGTCCTTGTGTTTGATTCAAATTCAGATGTTGATGAAGATTATCTTTATTATGTTTTAGCTAATGATGCTTTTTTTGCATATGCTACGGCTACGTCAAAAGGGACGAAAATGCCTCGTGGGGATAAAACTGCGATAATGCAGTATAATATTCCTAAAATTGGACTGTTACAGCAAAGAAAAATAGCGAGTGTTTTAAAATCTTTTGATAGAAAAATAACTCTAAACAATAGGATAAACAAAAATTTGGAGCAGCAAGCTCAAGCAATCTTTGAAAACGAGTTTTTATCATTACAATCCTTACCCGATGGTTGGAAGCAAGCAAGTCTCATTGATATAGCAGATTATTTGAACGGTCTTGCTATGCAAAAATATCGTCCTGCTACTGATGAAGTTGGCATCCCTGTTTTAAAAATCAAAGAACTTCGTCAAGGCTGCTGTGATGCAAATAGTGAGTTGTGCTCTCCAAACATAAGAAGTGATTATATTGTTCATGATGGGGATGTTATTTTCTCATGGTCAGGAAGTCTATTGGTTGACTTTTGGTGTGGTGGTATCTGTGGATTAAATCAACATTTATTCAAAGTGTCGTCGAGCAAATATGACAAATGGTTTTTTTATGCTTGGACAAAGCACCATCTCAACCGTTTTATTGCTGTTGCTGCTGATAAAGCTACTACAATGGGTCATATTAAGCGTGATGAGCTTACAAAAGCAGAAGTTTTCATACCCAAAGAAGCAGACTACAATCGAATTGGAGCAATACTTCAACCTATTTATGATTTGATTATCTCAAATCAAATAGAAAGCCAAAAACTTGCTGAGATAAGGGACTTGTTGCTACCCAAACTTATGAGCGGAGAGCTTGATATATCAGAGGTGGATTATGAATAGAAAAGATCTCTTAATTCTATTTGATGCATTGCATAATCCACAAGATATAGAATTTCATACCTACGGATTTAGAACAAGTAATCCCGATATGATGAAAATAACGGATTCACAAGTATTTAAAAATTTATTTTAGTGAATTTTATATGCAATAAGCCGCCAAAGGTTTGGAAAAAGCAATACAACAAGATCAAAAGTTAGACAACCAAATTATTGTTTATAATGGAAAGACTACTATGAAAATTTCTTTGAACCCTGAACTAAATAAGCGTCTGCGGAAAAAAGTCAATGAATGGCATAACTTTACCTATGAAAAACAGGCAAATTTTAAGTCTCCCGAAAAGAGAGGAAAAGTTATAAAAGCACAAGCATACAATTGTCTATGTGCCTGTATCGATCGTATTGATGAGTTGGTTGAGCATTGTAATACTTTGGAGCTTAACTCATTGTTTGGTTTATATGATATTTTCAATTATGGTCAAACATTAGTTGACTGTATAAGCATGATTTCAAAAATTTATGATACTCCATATGAAACAGAGGGAGACATATCGTGTTTTAATCAAAAAGGAAATGATGGCAGCGGTAATGATGAGAAGTATTTTAAATATCTTCGTTCGCTTTGCTCTGTACATCCCGTTGAAACAAGTCAGCACAAAATATATCAAGGTGATGAACCTGAGTGGTGTCCTTATATTTCAGGACATAGTGCAGTGTTGCCAATGCTTGTCATTAATAATCCTGAATTAAAAGGTGCAGATTTTTATGCAGTGGTTTACAGAAATGATATGGAGTTTAATAAATATGTTCCAATTAAAATTTCAGAAATAATGCAGTATTTGAATAAACGGTACGAGCATATAGAAAAAATTATTCAGGCAATTGATAGGTATAATAATGATATAGTGGAAAAGCTGATCGAAAAACATATTCCTTTGCCAGAGGAATTTGATAATTATATAGATTATTTATTTTCACTCAAAGATGCTATAGCTGAGAGAACTGGCGACAAAGAAGATTTTCATATTAAAGAATGGATTGCTGTTATGAAAGCTCACTTTGCTGATAAAAAGATGCAGACAGAGTTACAGGAATATCAGGAAGCGATGAAAGCCGGAATAAAAGAAATACATAATAAATTGCAAGGAATGAGTATAGATGATTGTTTTAATGAATATCCGATTCAGTATCATATAGATTTTATTTCTAATGGGTATGCATTAGAAAAGCTACAATATCTGGAGGATGAATTTGCGAATATGCCCGACGAAGAGGCGTATAAGTTAATTGAACAAGGCGGAGTGTCTTTTACAAGTGACAGGATAAGTTTAATGCTTTCTATTATTTCAGAAGCACAAAAAGCTAATTTATCGGAAGAAGAAATGCTGGATGTTGCAAGACAAATTGATGGTAGGTTTAAGACTACAAATTCGGAATGGGCAAGAATACAATTAAAAATAATAGAGCCATATTTTGAGAATTCTATAGAATTTGATTATTATTTAGATGATTGGTATCTGCATTTGCAGACAGTGATTGCTTTTTGGCGTATGTCTAAGAAAAAATAAAAGGAAGGATACTGCATTATGCCAATTAACGAAAATACCTTAGAACAGGTCATCATAACAAAATTACAGGAAAAAGGATATGAGTATCTCCATGGACCAGACATTGACAGAGATTACCATGAAGTGATTCTCAAAGATTTCTTTGATGCTGCTATGCTAAAAGTGAATCCGGGCATTACAATGGAGATTATAGAAGAAACTTATAAGACAATAAAAAATCTCGGATTTCTTAAATTAGAAGATATGAATGCTGCTTTCCATAAATATTTGGTTGAGGGTGTACCAATTCCTTGCCGTGTAAATGGTGAGCCGACAACCTTTACAGTACATTTGGTTGATTTTGAAAATCCGGAATCAAATGATTTCAAGGTTATAAATCAGTATACTATTATAGAGTACAAGAACAAAAGACCGGATGTACTGGTATTTATTAATGGTATTCCTATGGTGCTTTTTGAATTAAAAAATATGGTTAATGCTGATACTACAATAGAGGATGCCTATAAGCAGATAAAAAATTATCAGTTGGATATTCCCACCCTGTTTTATTACAACGCTTTCAATGTTATTAGCGATGGCTTGGATACAAGAGTAGGAACAATAACTTCTGATTTTACAAGGTACATGACGTGGAAATCAGAAAATGGAGAAAGACCTGAAGAATCAGGGGTAAATTACTTTACAACGCTGATTAATGGAGTATTTCCGAAAGAAAGAATATTGGACATACTCCGCAATTTTATTGTGTTCCAAGATATTAAAGGCAAGACAATAAAAATGATGGCGGGATATCATCAGTATTTTGCAGTCAGAAAAGCGGTTGAACGTACCAAGAAATCATTGGACGAAAACAGCCGGAAAGTTGGCGTAGTATGGCATACACAAGGGAGCGGAAAAAGTCTGTCTATGGTGTTTTATACGGGATGTATTGTCAGCAATCCTGAGTTTAACAATCCCACTATCGTTGTTCTCACAGACCGTAATGATCTGGATAATCAGCTTTTTGGCACGTTCTGTTCAAGTTCAAAATTATTGCTGCGCCAGACTCCAAAGCAAGCGCAGAGTTGGATAAATTTGAAAGATTTGCTGCGGGTTAAGGCAGGTGGAATTATATTTACTACTATTCAAAAGTTTGAAGAAAGTAGTGAAGTTTTAAGCGAGCGGAGCAATATTATCTTCATAGCTGATGAGGCGCATAGGTCGCAGTATGGACTTGATGGCAAGTTGGACAGGGATACTGGTGAGTGGAAATATGGAATGGCAAAATATGTGCGTGATTCGCTTCCCAATGCGACTTTCATAGGATTTACTGGAACACCGATTGATTTCGATGATAAATCTACAGTCGAGGTTTTTGGAGATTACATAGATATTTATGATATGACACAAGCGGTTGAAGATGGCGCAACTGTGCCTATTTATTATGAAAATCGTACCGCAAAAATAAAGCTGAACGCAGACTTATTGAAAAAAATAGATGCAGAATATGATAAGTTGGCAACAGAGGCATCTGAGATTGCAATAGAAAAATCCAAATCAGACCTGTCATCTATAGAGGCAATTATCGGTTCAAAGGAACGCCTGAGTATGCTGGCTGATGATATTATTGCACATTATGAAGATAGACAGTATGTTCTTACGGGAAAGGCAATGATTGTGTGCATGACTCGTAGGATTGCTATTAATTTGTATAGAACCATTTTAGAAAAACGCCCTGAATGGAAAAATAAGATTAAGGTTGTTCTGACATCCAGTAACAAAGATGAAGAAGAGTGGCATGATATTATTGGAAATAAGGCATACCGTGATCAGCTTATGGTTGAATTCAAGGATGAAAAGAGCGAATTCAAGATTGCTATAGTTGTGGATATGTGGCTGACTGGTTTTGATGTTCCATCAATGGCAACTATGTATATAGATAAGCCGATGAAAGGTCACAATCTGATGCAGGCTATTGCCCGTGTAAACAGAGTGTATAAGGACAAAGAAGCCGGACTGATTGTTGATTATATCGGTATGGCAGCAGAGTTGAAGACTGCTTTAAGTCAGTATACAAAGCGAGATCAAGACAAGATTCCTGACTTGGGACAGGCTTATTCCATTGCGCTTGGAAAACTTGAAACTATGAGAGATTTCTTTTATGGATTTGATTATTTAGCATTCTTTGGAGATTCGGATACGGAACGACTGGCGGTTATTGCAGACGGCGTAAATTTTGCACTTGAATTCGAAGAAGATGAGAAGAAAGAATACATCAAGGAAGCTACTGCGCTTAGTCAGGCAGAAACCTTATGCCGGAGTATGCTTGATAAGGAAACAAAACAAGAGATAGAATTCTTTAAGAGTGTAAAAGCCGGACTTTGTAAATGTGGAGGAAGGATAGGCATTACCTCAAATGAAATTAATGCTA
>CAMWMM010000057.1 GCA_947175285.1 uncultured Lachnospiraceae bacterium | reverse complement strand
TTGCCAGGTTCCTGCCGGGAATCAGGGGAGTGAAGGGAATTGCAATGTGGTGATATTATGTAAACCGTGGGCAGGGCGTAGTCAGCTTTGGCGTAGAAGATAAGGATCATGCGATTATGGAGTTTTATCCTGCACATCAGGCATTTCAGACAGTAAAAAAGACCGGTTTTCGTACTTTTCTGAAAAAAAACGGTAAAGTGCTGGAACCCTTTCGTGAAGAAAATATTCCGCATAGTATGACAATTATGATGAATGGTCTGCAAGTGGAAGAAAACAACGAAGAAGAAGGACTTATGACTAAGGTATCCTATTTTACTCTTCCGGGAGAGAAAATCGGCGCGTTGGTACGAAAAGTATGTATTACCAATACGGGCAGGGAACCGATAGCGCTAGAAGTCCTGGATGGAATGCCGGCCTGCATTCCATATGGAGTGGATCAGGAAAACATGAAAATGATGGGGCAGACGATTAAGGCGTGGATGCAGGTGGAAATGACAGGAGAGATCCCATATATGAGGGTGCGGGCGAGTACGGTTGATTCTGCGGCAGTATCGGAAATAAAAGGCGGCAATTTTTCAATCGGAAGCTTAAAAGACGGTACAAGATTAAAAGCGATTACTGACCCGGAAATCATTTTTTTTTATGATTTGTCGTTAGAAAAACCGGTAGGATTTTATGAGAACGGAATCGATGAATTACTGCAGAAAAAGCAAGTATGCAACAATCTGGTGCCTTGCAGCTTCTATGGGACACAAAGCAGGCTGGGTGCGGGAGAAGAAATGGTACTCTATCAGCTGATAGGGCAGGCAGAAAGCAAGGAAGTGCTTACAGTGTTTGCCGACCGTACATTTGATGCAGCCTATTTTGAGGGAAAAAAAGAAGAAGCGGATGCTTTGGTAGAGACATTGTGCAGACATATAGAGACCAAAACGGCAAATCCGGATTTTGATGCTTATTGCAGCTATACTTATATGGATAATGTGCTTCGCGGCGGTTATCCGATGAAACTGACGGAAGATAAAATATTTTATGTATATTCAAGAAAACATGGTGATCTGGAACGGGATTACAATTTTTTCAGTATGCTGCCGGAGTTTTATTCACAGGGCAACGGAAATTTCCGGGATGTGAACCAGAACAGAAGATGTGACATTTTTTTTACACCATTTGTAGGAGACATAAACATTAAGACGTTCTATAGTCTTATACAGCCTGACGGTTACAATCCGCTGGGAGTGGAGAAGGTTGTATATCGTCTTTCGGAGGAAAAGACGAGAGAAATATTTAAGGAGGATACAGAGGAAGTAAGAGAGCATTTGTGCGCAGTATTGGCTAAGCCGTTTACACCCGGTGCATTGTACAAAGAACTGGATTATCTGCAAAAAGAAGAGAAAGAAAAAGATGCGGCGTTTCAGGCGGTTTTGCAGGAAGCGGAAGATACCGTGAACGGAAAATTCGGAGAAGGCTATTGGTCTGACCACTGGACATATAATTTAGACCTGTTAGAGAGTTACTTATCCGTTTATCCGGAGAAAGAGGAAGAACTCCTTTATACAAAGCAATATAGTTACTATATGCCGCAGGCAAAAGTAAAGGAACGTTACAGACGTTACGTAAAGACTGATAAAGGAATCCGTCAGTATTCGGCAATCGAGGAACTTGATGTGACGGACGGCAGCCTGCTTCGTGGCAGATGCGGCAGCGGAGAAGTCATTTATGTTACTTTGATGGAAAAGCTGCTCTTATTATCGGTGACGAAATTTGCAACACTGGATGTCTGCGGTATGGGCGTAGAGATGGAAGGCGGAAAACCGGGCTGGTACGATGCCCTGAACGGACTGCCGGCATTGTTGGGCTCCTCTATGGCGGAAAGCTGTGAACTGGCAAGAAATTTAGAGTATACCATAAAGGTCCTGAAACAGTATCCAAGAGAAATAGAATTGTCGGAGGAACTGGCTGATTTTATCAAACAGACCGCTCAGATCGTGGAGGAAGAAGAACAGTCACTCATTCATGATGAAAAGGTAATTTCTTTTTGGAACAAAATAAATGATGCAAAAGAAAATTACAGAGAACAGGTTTATCGGGGATTTTCAGGTGCGGCTGCATCACTTTCCTCCGCATATCTTACGGAGAAATTAGAAAAGTGGTATGCAATAGTGCGGATTGGTATTGATAAAGCCTGCGGCAGAAATAAGGGAATCCTGCCGACCTATTTTACTTATGAGATTACGGATTATAGGGAGAGTGAAGAGGGAATTGTCCCGCTTGATTTTAAAATAGGTATGGTACCGTTATTTTTGGAAGGACCGGTCAGATATCTGAAATTAAATAACAGACTGTCGAAGAAGAAAGAATTATATGAGCAGGTAAAAAACAGCGATCTGTACGATGACAAATTGTTCATGTATAAAGTCAATGCTTCTTTAGAAAATGCTTCTTATGAACTCGGAAGAGCGACTGCATTTACGCCGGGCTGGCTGGAAAACGAATCCATTTGGCTCCATATGGAATATAAATACCTTTTGGAACTGTTAAAATCCGGTATGTATGAGGAATTTTTTGGGGATTTCCATAAAGCGGCTATTCCTTTTCTTGACAGGGAAACATATGGCAGAAGTATTTATGAAAATTCTTCCTTTATTGCCAGCAGTAAAAATCCGAACGAAACGTATCACGGTAAAGGTTTTGTAGCGCGGCTTAGCGGCTCTACCGTAGAATTTTTAAATATGTGGATGATAATGATGTTCGGACTGCATCCATTTACGGTAAGGAATAATGAACTGGTTTTAAAACCGGAGCCGGCTATTCCTGCGTATCTTATAGAAGAAAACGGCGAGATAGAAGCAATCTTTTTAGGAGAAACAAAATTAATCTATCACATGGGAGACAAGAAAGACTATATTCCCGGAGAGTATCAGATAACGGGATGCGAACTGCAATATAAGGATGGAAGTATCCTGAATACGAATACTTCCGAAATCATCGGCAGACCGGCAGAGGATGTCAGAAACGGTATGGTAGAAAAAATCCGGATTACAATCCATTAAGGAGGGTGAACAGTATGAAATGTATTATTACAAATGATGCAAAAAAACAGTATTGGCAGGAAAAAGATGCTGTAATGGGTGCGGTAACGGATTGCATGCATGTCATCAATGTCTATCCCGAAGCAGCGGGAGCGCAGATTCAGGGATTCGGCGGAGCCTTTACGGAGGCGAGCACATATAACTATTCCCTGTTAAATGAAACATTGCAGAAGGAAGTCATAGAAGGTTATTTCGGAGAAGAGGGACTTCGATATAATCTTGCAAGAACCCACATCCACAGTTGTGACTTCGCTTTGGGAAATTATACTTATATAGAAGAAGGCGACAGTGAGTTAAAGTCTTTTGACATCGGACATGATAAAGAGAATATGATACCGATGATCAAAGATGCCATGAAAGCCAGCGATACTCCCATACATTTTCTGGCATCACCATGGTCTCCGCCGGCCTTCATGAAGACAAACGGAGAAATGAATCATGGCGGAAAGCTGAAGAAAGAGTATTACGATGTATGGGCTGAGTACATTGTTAAGTACATTAAAGCTTACGCACAGGAAGGAATCCGGATAGAGTCTGTCACGGTGCAGAATGAGCCGGAGGCAGTGCAGACGTGGGATTCCTGTGTTTACACACCGGAAGAAGAGGGTGAATTTGCCGTAGAGAGTCTGATACCGGCACTGAGAAGCGCAGGACTTGGCGATGTGGCGGTTTTCATATGGGACCATAACAAGGAAGAAGTTTACAGCAGAGCAAAAGCCGTTTTTAAAAACTGGAAAGCACGGGAATGTGTAGACGGAATAGCGGTACATTGGTATACCGGAGATCATTTCGAAGCCATAGAAGCCGTAAAGAGAATGTATCCTGAGAAACAAGTCTTTTTTACGGAGGGATGTGTGGAGTATTCCCGCTTTGCGGACTCCGGCGAGGTACAAAAAGCCGAAATGTATGCGCATGATATGTTGGGAAATCTGAATGCCGGGATAGAAGCTTTTTTTGACTGGAACCTTCTGCTCGATGAAAAGGGCGGTCCGAACCATGTAGGCAATTTCTGTGCTGCGCCCATGATGTGTAATCCAAAAGAAAATACGCTTGAAAAGCGCCTGCCATACTATTATATAGGACATTTCAGCAGATACATAAAGCGCGGTGCAAGACAGGTGTTGTCTTCACGTTATACGGATAAAGTGGAGACGTCTGCTTTTATAAATCCGGACGGCGAGAGAGTCGTTGTGATACTGAATAAAACCGACTCACCGATAGAAATTACACTCAGGGAAGAAGGCATCGGTTCGAGCATGGTGACAGAAGCACATAGCATTATGACCTGTATTTATAAAAAATAGACACCTTTTTAAAAAAAGAACCATTTTTTTGATGATATAGGAAAACTATAATGGAAACATAAGAAAGAGAAAAAGACAAAACAGTCTTATCAAAAAGGAGGATATTTTATGAAAATTAAAAAAATGGCAGCCCTTCTGCTTGCAGGCACTATGGCATTATCAATGACAGCATGCGGAAATAGTGGAAGCGACAACGGTGGAAGCAGCAACAGCGGCAGCAGTAATGACAGCTCAAGTACAGGAAGCAGTGCAAGTTCCGGAAGTACGGCAGATGCAGATACTTCAGGCGGCGGAAAACTGGTTATCTGGACACTTGCAGACGACTTGAAACAGTTTGCAGAGCGTTATTCAGAGCAGACCGGTGTGGAAGTAAGCGTAGAGGTTATCGCACCGGCAGATTATTCCACGAAACTGACTTCAGCGCTTGGTGCAAAATCCGAAGAAGTAGATATTATCGTAGGTGAGCCCCAGATGCTCGGCAACTTCTTTGAAGCAGGATTCTTTGCTGATTTGTCTGCTCTCGAAGCAGATGCGAAAGAACAGATTGTAGATTATGTATATGAAGCAGGTAAAGACGATAACGGCGTACTCAGAGCATTGAGTTATCAGGTAACACCGGGGGCAATCATCTATCGTCGTGATCTTGCACAGACCATATTTGGAACAGACGATCCGGATGAAATGTCAAAGAAATTCAAAGACTTTGATACAATCTTACAGACAGCGGAAGAAGTTAAGGCAGCAGGATATCGTCTCTTCTCCGATTCAGGAAACTTAAGATGGTATGCAAATGCCGGTTCAGCATGGGTAGTTGACGGTGTCTTACAGGTATCAGATGCAAAACTCGGTTACATGGATGCAGCAGTGAAATTATATCAGGATGAATTAGTAGCGTTTGCACCGGAATGGTCAGCAGCATGGTATGCGTCCATGAGCGGTCCGCTTCCGTTAGATGCAGGATGGTCTGATTTGTCTGAACTGGAAGGTTCCGAAATGACAGAAATTTTTGCTTATTCACTGCCTTCATGGGGTGCACTCATTGTCCGTGACAATGCAAATGACAACAAAGGTAACTTCGGTGTTTGCTCAGGTCCTTGCTCATATTTTGGAGGCGGTACCTTCATCGGTGTAAATACATACAGCCAGAATCAGGATTTAGCAGCAGACTTTGTAAGATTCTGTACTTTAAATGAAGAGACTGCACAGTGGTGGTTAGAGACTTCCAATGGTGACGTTGTATCTAACAAAGCAGTACTGGAAGCTAATCAGGATTTTGAAAACGAATCTTTCGGAAATCAGAAAACGTATGAATTTTACTTAAAAGAAGCAGAAAACATTGATTACTCAGTTGTAACAAAATATGATGATACAATCGGTAATTACTGGGGTTCTTCAATCGAATCGATTCAAAAAGGTGAAATGACAAAAGATGAAGCAATTGAAGACTTCTATATGCAGGTAGAAGTAACATTCCCGGAAATCACAGTTAACAGATAGGAATCATTGATGCAAAAGGAGGATGTGATTTTACAAAGAACATCCTCCCTGTATTTGGGGGTATCTGTTTCACGACAGTACTATCATATTTTCATAAGAAAGACAGGTGAGCAGAGTGAAAAAGAAAAAATCAAGTGGTATTAAAAAAAGAGATAATATGGGATGGCTTTTTATAGCGCCGTTTCTTATCGTATTTCTGACATTCAGCATATATCCGGTACTTCGGACCTTATACTTGAGTTTTACGGATTACAGCGGATTTAATATACCTACCTGGACAGGACTGACAAATTATCAACGTGTGTTTAAGGATCAGCTATTCTGGGAGGCATTCGGAAATACGATTAAAATATGGGGAATCAATATTGTATTACAGTTGGGTATTGCCTTTTTGCTCACAATATTGTTCAGCGATATAAAATACAAAATAAAAGGACTGAGCGTTTTCAGGGCGCTATTTTATCTGCCGAACCTGATCGCGGCTACATCTGTTGCATTTTTGTTTAAGACTTTATTAGATTGGAAGTTCGGTTCTTTAAACCAGATTTTGGTAGGTTTGGGGATTACAGATACACAGATTGACTGGCTGGGAACGCCGGTGCTTCTTAGAACGGTAGTTGGTGTGATCGGCGCATGGATGTGGTTTGGTAATTCCTTTATCATGCTTATGGCAGGCGTTCAGGGAATTAACGGTGATTATTTTGAAGCGGCATCTATTGATGGTGCGGGCAGATGGAAGATATTCACCAAGATTACTATACCGATTTTAAAACCGATTTTGCTTTACGTTGCGATTACTTCCCTGATCGGAGGTCTCCAGATATTTGATATTCCATATCTGGTATCATTAGGAAATCAGAAGATGACCCGTTCAGTCAATACTGCGGTTATGCATTTATATAATATGGCATTTAAGAACAGGCAGATCGGATATGCGGGTGCATTGGCATTTATCTTATTCTTTATTATTGCTATCTGCTCCGTAACGGTTTACTTCTTGATGTATGCGAAAAAGGAGGATGAATAATGGCTTATAAAATTAAGAAATCCATACTATATATTTTATTGATAGCATTAGCCTTCCTTTGTTTGTTCCCGTTTATGCTGATGTTAGTTAACGCAACCAGAAGCGGAAATGAGATTATGACAAGCTTCTCCATATTGCCGGGTAAATCGCTTGCTTCTAACTGGAAGGTCGTTATGGATAATCTGGATATTGCCAGAGGTTTTGCGAACAGTTTGTTTGTAGCAATTTCGAGCACTGTTTTGGTAGCGTATTTCTCTGCACTTACGGCTTACGGTTTTGCGTTTTTTAAATTTAAGGGAAATAAAGCTATTTTTACAATCATCCTTATTTTTATGATGATACCTTCACAGCTTGGTATGCTCGGTTTTTATGATTTGATGACAAAAATGGGTTTGATTGACAGCTATATTCCATTGATCATTCCTTCCATTGCGGCACCGGGAACGGTATTCTTTTTAAGGCAGTATGTGTTGTCCGTTATGCCGAAATCTGTGTTAGAGGCACCCAGAATCGATGGAGCAGGGGAGTTTTATATTTTTCATAAGATAGCGCTTCCTATCATGGCGCCCGGTATTGCTACGATGTCTATCGGTGCGTTCATCGGTTCATGGAACAGCTACCTGATGCCCCTTATTTTATTAAATAACTCCAAGAAGTGGACATTGCCGGTTATGGTGGCATCCTTAAATTCCGTAAAAGATATTTCTACAAATATCGGCGCTACCTATGTAACAGTAGCAATTTCCGTTGTACCGATTATTATTATGTTCTGCTTCTGCTCAAAATACATTATCAGCAGTATTTCAGCAGGAAGTGTAAAAGAATAATAGGACATAGTCAGAACAGTTTCAGACAGCTTTCTTGATTATTTATGTCTCGTTTGTTATATTAGACATAAATAATTGAGAGGGCTGTTTTTATGAAAAAAATCTGGTGGCTCATTTTACTTACATTTCTTTTATATGGATGCGGCAGTGAAGGGATAACGGATGAAGCGGCAAGTGAAGAACTTACTTTATGTGAGCAGCATGCCGAAGACAAAGTGACACTGGACTGGTATATTAACTATTCATGGTTTTCAACGCCGTGGGGAGAGAATGCCGTATCGCGTAAGATTACGGAGGATACAGGCGTTTCAGTCCGCTTCATAACGCCTAAAGGGAATGAAAGTGAGAAACTGGATGCTATGATATCGGCGGATTCTCTGCCTGACATTGTGACGCTTGGCTGGTGGGAGCCGCAAGTGGATGTGATGATAGATAAAGATATGATATATGCCCTGAATGAACTTGCTGATGAATATGATGCGTATTTTTGGGAAGTAACGGATGAGTCGGTACGAAACTGGTATGCCAAGGAGGATGGGAATCTTTATGCCTATCCTAACTCCACTTACAGTCCAAAAGATTATGAAGAGAATCAAAACATCGGGTCTAACCAGACTTTTCTTGTCAGAAAGGATATTTATGAGGCTTTAGGGTGTCCGGATATGACAACACCGGAAGGCTTTCAGGATGCGGTAAGAAGAGCGGTGCAGGAATATTCAGAGATAGATGGGAACGAATTAATCCCGATAGGCGCTCATGTATTCGACGATACGGGATGTGCCTCTTTTGACCAGTATTTACAGAATTTTCTGGCTATTCCTTATGAAAAGGATGGAGAATATTATGACAGGGATACTGATCCGGAGTATATCCGATGGCTAAAGATGTTTCGTGAACTTGGCGAAGAAGGGTATCTGAAAGAAGATATTTTTATTGATAAAAGAGTGCAAATGGAAGAAAAATTGGCGCAGGGCAGATATTTTTGCATGTTATATCAAAGAACGGATATGGAAGCGCAGCAAAAAACTTTGTACGATAAAAATCCGGACAGCATTTATATTGCCATAGACGGACCGAAAAATTCCCGGGGCGATGATCCGATACTTCCCGGAGCAGGAATGAACGGCTGGACGATAACTATGATTTCGAAAAACTGTAACAGACCGGACCGGGCCATAGAATTCTTATCTTATCTGTTGAGTGAGAAAGGTCAAAAAATCACTTATTTGGGGATTGAGGATATTACCTATGATGTGGTAGATGGGAAATATGTATTAAAGCCGGAAGTCAGACAATTGCTCAATACGGACCGCGTCAGTTATGATATGCTTTATGGGGCGGATAATGCGTATTGGATGCTGCAAAATACGGCGATGCAGTTAAAATGGAAGGAGACACCGGAAGAATATCTGCGGCAGGCCGAGGAATGGACATATCCCTATACGCATTATATGGGGCAGTATGAAGTAAACTATAGAGCCGATACGGAAGCGGGAAACTGCTATAAAAAGATAAAAAAGCTTTGGAGTCAGGTTTTGCAGCAGCTTTTGCTGGCGCCGAATGAAGAAGAATTTGACCGGATATTGGAAGCGTATATCGCCGAGCGGGAGACGCTGGGATACGATATTGTCGTACAGGAAGCTTCCGGACAGATACAGGAATCCAAAAAGAAGCTGGGTGTTGAATAAGAAAGAACCGGAGAACTTAAAGTATGATACGCAGATGTTTAAAACGGGTGAAAACAAGATTTGCCGGCTTAAAGTTAAATGTCAAATTTATGCTTTTGATCATTCTTTTTATTGAAGTAACGGTAGGGATTTTTTCGGGCATTTTTTTTTACTATATGGAGAAAAATGTGATACAGGAAAAAATCAATGAAGCAGAGTATGAAATGAACAGGCAGCATGAGCAGATCAAAAAAAATGTGGATTCTATTAATATGTCTACGCAGTTTTTTCTAAACGATCAGGACCTGCTGCAATTTCTGACAGATATTAAGCAGGGAAAAACAATATCAAGAGAAGAGTTGAATAAGTTTTATCACGAAAATGTTGCCACGATGGAAAGAATGATAAACAGTAACTCATACTTATATCAGATCCGGGTTTATGTAGAAGATGATAAGTTACAGGAAATGATGCCCGTTTTGTATAAACAGGAGCGGATGCGGCGCTTGGAATGGGCGCAGGGTGATATTGTGCCGGGGTGGAAATTTGATTATACGGATACCATCTTTGATTCTTATGCATTGGAGCAAAATAACAGGCTGCTGGCACTTATTACATTGATAGAGGACTTTGAAAACGGAGAACTGGCAGTGCTTGAAGTAGCAATGTCTATGGAAACAATGTTTGAAGGACTCTATGGTGAAACCAATAATATAATAGAAGGCTTTCTTGATGAAAATGGCGTTCTGCATTACGAAAACAAAGAAGATACGGACAGTGTATATATGCAGGCGGTTTTGGAGCGTGTCAGGGAACCGCAGGAAGATACTTTTTACTATGAGGCTATTGACGGAAAAGAGATGGTCATAGGGCAGCTCGGAGTAAATGAACTGTCGGGAACATTAATACGCATCTGCGACATATCAAGTGAGACCGGCAGGATCAGACATATGCGCAATATGTTTGTTCTCATTATGGTATTGTGCATTCCGTTTCTGGCAATGATGATCAATGTGATAGTAAAAGCAGTACTGCGGCAGTTTTATCAGATATTGCAGGCAATCCAAAAAGTGCAGACCGGAGATCTGGATGTAGTGATCGAAAACTGCGGAACGGATGAAATGGGTGAATTGGGAAAGCAGTTTAATAAGATGCTTTCAGAGATTAAGCAGCTTATGGAAGATGACTTAAACAGAGAACTGCTCGTAAAAAATTCCGAGATTAAAGCCCTGCAAAATCAGATTAATGCACATTTTATATACAATGTGCTGGAATCTATCAAGATGATGGCGGAAATTGAGGAAAAATATGAGATTTCGGATGCCATTACGTCACTCGGCAAACTGCTTCGTTACAGCATGCGCTGGAGCTCTCCAAATGTGAAAGTGAAAGAGGAAATTGAATATATAAAGAACTATTTAAAACTCATTAACTTAAGGTTTGATTATGAAATTTACTTATCGTTAAATATTCCTGAGGATATATATAGTCAGCAGATACCGAAAATGTCGCTGCAGCCGATTGTGGAAAATGCAATTTACCATGGTATAGAACAGATGGCGGAGGATACAAATATTTATATCAAAGGTATTGTGGAAGAAAATTGTTGCATGATAGAAGTTTCGGATGCCGGAAATGGTATGAGTGAAGAAGAATTAGAGAATCTATATAAAAAAATAGCCGGAGAAATAGAGACTGAAAGCGCCTCTGGCAATGGTATCGGACTTAAAAATGTGCAGGACAGAATCAAAATGAGTTTTGGCGAAGAATATGGTATGGAAATTTCTTCCCAAAAAGACTGTTATACGAAAGTTACAATACGTATACCGTTTCGGAAGGAATGAAAAGGCAGGGGGATTTATATGAATACATTGTTGATTGTAGAAGATGAAAAAATGATTCGTCAGGGAATTAAATCAATCATACAGCGCTCCGGAGTGCCGGTACAAAACATCATGGAATGCAATAATGGGCAGGTTGCCCTGGAAATATTAGAGAGCCAGCAGGTGGATGTCATGTTTACCGATATCAGGATGCCTAAGATGAACGGGATAGAACTGGTAGAAGCGATGCAGAAACTGGAGCATAAACCGCTTACGGTTGCCATCAGCGGATATGATGACTTTACTTATGCGGTGCAATTGCTGCGTATGGGCGTCAGAGAATATATACTGAAACCTGTAGAGAGAGAGCAAATTATAGAAATCCTGAAAAAATTGGAGAAAGAACTGGAAGAAAGAAACCGTAATTATCAGGAAATTAAGAAAATAGGATGTCAGCAGCTAAAATATATGATATTGAATGCTAATATTACGAAACAGGAAATACAGACAGTGACAAAACGGTTTGAAAAACAGCTTCTGGATAAGGAATATGTAGTATGCTGTCTGGAAAATACGGGAGAAGAAGCGGAGGAAAGCAAGAGTTGGATCTGTCTGGGAGAGATTGAGGATAACTGCGTTTATATCGTAGAAAAAGAGAATAAGGATTTTCTGCTCAAAAATGAATTGCAGGATTTCTATGTTGGTATCAGCAGATTATATCTGGGGGCGGCCAATCTGCGAAAAGCATATGAAGAAGCGAAAGCAGCACGGATTGAAGCTTTTCTAAACGGCAGCCATGAAGTGGAATATCAGGATGAAATTTTGAAGCAGGGGGGGGAATTAAACGTAGAGAAAATGCATCAGATTGCCCAGATGATAGGCACTAATAAAATATCTGAAGCATTGAAAATGGTGGAGCAGTATTTTAGAGAAGTAAGCAGAGAAAAACATTCCGGACAGATTCTGGAGCAAAGCATCAATGTACTTATTGACGAAATTCTGCATATCTACCGAAATGTTCTTCAGGACGAAACAGAACTGCTCCGTTTTCGGAATATATTCCGGTTTTCCCATAAGGATGAATTGATGGAAGAACTGACCGGATGGATGATTGGCTTTCATGAAAAGCTGGATTCGGAGTTTGACGATTACAAAAATAAATCCCGAATAGAGGAAGCTCTTGCCTATATTAAGGATAATTACAGTCAGGACTTGAACATGGCAGTAGTATCAAACCATGTATCCATGAATTATTCTTTTTTTTCGTACGCTTTTAAACAGTATACGGGGAAGAATTTCGTAAACTATTTAAAAGAACTCAGAATGAATGAAGCAAAACGGCTGCTCGCGGAAACTGACATGCGGGTTATCGAGATCAGTCAGCAGATAGGATACGAAAACGAAAAACATTTTATGAAAACATTTAAAAAAGAGTGTGGGGTTTCTCCCACAGAATACAGGAAAAATATGCTGTTTCAGTAATGCATGTTAAATGAATGATTTGTATTACTTTAAAATTGTTTCATTTTTGCTGCGTTTTTCTTCGTACATTTTCTGACCGGCTGCATCAAAGAGTGTCTGCATGTCTGTAACGCTGCCGGCATCCATTAATGCATAACCGCTGCTGACACGGATATAATATTTTTTGGTATGGAGTTTATTATAATTTTCAAGGTATTTGTTAATGCTTAAAGAAATCTCTTTTGCATCCGTTTCAGTGAGTCCTGAGGCTAAGGCATAGAATTCATCTCCGCCCAGACGGGCGATAATTAAGCCTTCTTTGCTGGTATGTTCCAGAGCATGCCCCAATACCTGAATAGCAAAGTTTCCCTCTGAATGACCGAAAGTATCGTTAATAATCTTTAAGCCATCCAGATCAAATACCATTGTAAGCAATGTTTCATTTTTTTCTTTGGCCTGTTCCAGAAAAGGTTTCGCCAATAAACGGAAACCCTGACGGTTATACAGTCCGGTCAGGTCATCTTTCATATAAATGTCTTCCAGACGGTTGACCAGTAAGTCGGTTTGTTTGAAGTCACATATGTTTTTCAGCATCCTGTTCACATTCAAGATCCAAGTAAGAAAATTAACCTGATAGGAGAGAGTGTTGTCCTTATAGGAAAGCGCCACATATCCGAATTCCCTGTCTTCGAAAAACAGCGGTGTATAAATATACGAAGAATTGGAATTGGCATAAATATAATCCGGAAGGATACTTTTTTTGGTAAAGCTGCAGCCGGGAATCTGCTTTCCGTCTTTATATGCAAACGGTATAATCAGGATGTCCGCGTCTTCATTTTCCTCCTGTGTGGAAGTAATCTCATGAATATGAGAAGGCAGAGAATCCCAGTTTTGGTAAAGGCAAATATATAATTCGCGGCAATTGTTGATTCGTGGCAGAAATTTTTCCAGCGCTTCCATTCCTTCTTCCAGTTCGTGGATACTGCATAGGGATGAAGACATTTTAATGTCATTAAACATGGCCGTTTCCAAAGTGCTGATACGATCTATTAATGTATTTTCATAAAGGGTAGGAAGAGCGTTTATTTTCTTCATACAGCCGCATGAGCCATGATACATGGGAACTGCCGTCAGTGAGGAACACTCGGGCAGAGGAATGGCTTTTATGGCATCCAAAAGAAGCTCCATCGCTTTTTGTCCCATTTCATAAATCGGAAAGGTGACAGTAGTAAGCGTGGGAGCAACATTTTGACCGACTTCCAGATTATCAAATCCTGCAACAGCAATGTCTTCCGGAATGCGAAGTCCCCGTTTATATATGGCTTCCATTAAGGACATAGCCATCCGGTCGTTATAGCAGATGATGGAATCCGGATGCGGCTTTGTCTGCAGGAAATAATCTAAAGCTTTGTCGATGGACTCATAAGTATAGTCGCAGCAATAGTAATCGGCATCATTTATAGGAAGCTGGTGCTCAAGCAAGGTTTCCCGATAATAGTAAAGGCGCTTTTCTGAAAATTGTTTTTCCAGACTGTTTCCTAAATAGCAGATGCGTTTGTGATGGTGCGCTGTAATCATATGCTCAGTCAATTGAGCGGCAGCTTTATCATTTTCTAATATAAGGTGAGGAAAAACAGCATCTGTCTGTGTGATTTCAATAATGGGGCAGGTGCATTTTTTTCGTAGAGTTTCCGTAATATGCTCCTTTAATGAAGGAAGAAGGTATGTGCCGGAGACAAAGCAGATACCGGAAAATTCATCATAATTGGGAATACGCAGGATACTGAACTCTCCAAGTCCGTAGCGGCCTAAGTCTTCACCATCGGTAGAGGAGAAGATTTCCGTGATATAGCCAAATTCGGCAGCCTTATCTATAATCCCCTGACATAGGCTGCTCTGAAAACTGCCGAATATATGAGAAATAAAAATACCAATCTTTTTTGAATGATACATAATCATGAAACCTCTTTTTTTATAGATGTAATTATCATAGCAGAAAATAAAGGACAAGAAAAGTATTTCCTAATTTGACTTTCCCCATTTTTTCAGGTATGGGATGAAAACAGTCTGTTTAGCGCATCAGAAATCATTTATGTGATTCAGCTTTGCATGTAAAATCATATATAGCATATCTATTTTCTACTGTTTGGTAAATGT
>CAMWMM010000056.1 GCA_947175285.1 uncultured Lachnospiraceae bacterium | reverse complement strand
TCTGATATAAGTTCTGAGGTGTATCTACCTGCTGAACAACACCGTCTTTCATAACTACGATTCTGGTACCCAGTGTCATAGCCTCTGTCTGGTCATGTGTTACGTAGATGATAGTTGTACCTAATCTCTGGTGTAATTTAGAAATCTCAACACGCATCTGCACACGAAGTTTAGCATCCAAGTTAGAAAGCGGCTCATCCATAAGGAATACCTTAGGATTACGAACGATTGCACGACCCATAGCAACACGCTGTCTCTGACCACCGGACAAAGCCTTCGGTTTACGCTCAAGAAGAGGTGTTAAGTCAAGAATCTTAGCTGCTTCTTTAACCATTTTATCAATTTCATCTTTCGGTACTTTTCTTAATTTAAGACCGAATGCCATATTGTCATATACTGACATATGAGGATACAGAGCGTAGTTCTGGAATACCATTGCGATATCTCTGTCTTTCGGCTCAACATCGTTTACAACTCTGTCACCAATCTTCAACTCACCGGAAGAGATATCTTCCAGACCTGCAATCATACGAAGTGTTGTAGATTTACCACAACCTGAAGGTCCAACGAAAATGATAAACTCTTTGTCAGCGATTTCAAGATTGAAATCTTTTACTGCTTCGAATCCGTTAGGATATACTTTGCAGACATTTTTTAATGATAAACTTGCCATGTGCTTGTGCCTCCTAAAATTTTTCAGTTTTTATTCATGATTACTTAAACAATAATCAAGTCTGAAATTAGTATAACGAACTTTTTCAACCTTTGCTATACCACTATTTCACAAATATTTTGTATTCGATTGTAAAAATTGCTTATTTTGGATAGCAAAAATAATTCAATTTGACAAATTGACGAGGAAATGAATGCTTTATTGTACAAATTGCCTAAAAGAATGTTCTATGCTTCTTCCGTCTCGTCTGGGTCACGGTAAAAAGCAAGCTGGTTCTTTCCTCTTTCTTTCGCTTTATAAAGCGCCTTGTCGGCTGCCTTATAAATATTTTCAAAACTGTCTCCTTCTTTCGGGAAAATGGCAACACCGATACTTGCAGTTGCCGAATATTTTGTATATTCTCCCGCTTTAAAGTCTTTAAAGAAATCTTCCACTTTTTTTGCTTCTTTTTTTATGGACTCCGTATCCGTTCTGCCTTTCAGGAAAATAATAAATTCGTCACCGCCGGCACGGCCGATAATATCCGTTGCACGGAAAAGAACGCCTATCTGCTTTCCTAAAGAACGGAGCACCTCATCACCGAAAGCATGTCCCATCGTATCATTTATCTTTTTAAAATTATCAATATCTAAGACAAACATCATAGACTGGCTGTTTGGATTCTTTTCAATATATTCTTTAATCTTTCGCTCTGTCGCAAGCTTATTGTTCAGTCCGGTTAAAAGATCCGTATCAGCTTTTACTTCAAGCTGTTCCTGTTTTTTCATGTTATATACTTTACTAATCATATTGATGCCGATAATCGTAAAACAGAATACGAGAACAACCGCAGATAACTGATAAAGAATATTTCTGCTGTTTTTCCACTGCAGGGCAGTCTGCGTATCAACATAGTCCTGATCAATCGTCATGACTAATGCCCAGTCATTGATGCCCAAGGGCGCATATACCAGAGAATAATCCGCATCCGCCATACTGACCTCGGACATACCGCTTAACCGTCCATCAATACGGCTCTTAATTCTTCTTGCCACATCAGCGTTATTCAATTTATCATATATATTATCCCCCTCCTGCCAATGCTGTTTCATACAGGAGGTCGCAAAGGTCGTACCGCCTGCATCTATCAGTGTGGCAGCATTCCAGCCTACGGTGTCAGCCTGCTTTACTATCGCTTCAAAATTACTGAGCGGACAAAACAAAAGTAATTTACCGGATTTGCTTTCAGGATTCACCGGAATACTGACAATGATGGCACTCTGCCCACTAATACCGTCATTCATTGTATATATGTAAGAAATATCTTCCGCATCACAAATCTGCTCAAAATAATCCGTCTGCGCAATGGAAATTTTCTCTCCGGCACTGTTAATACCATCACCGTTTTCATCACATATGTATGCTGCGTATGCACCGGAATGGCGCATTGCCACGTCTGCCAGTCCCGCGGCAGCGGAAGATTTTAACGATGATTCTTGTCCCAGAAGTTCACTAATCGGTCTGCCAACCGTTTCCAGCCGCATAATCCGTTCCTTTAATTTATTTGTACATACCTCTGCAGCTACTGTCATATTCCTTGTTACCGTGTCATTCGCGCTTGTTCTGCTCTTCACGGAGAAATTGAAAAGCATGATGCCCAGTATAATAATCATAATAGCCGTCGGACCAATCCATTGTATTGCAATTGATTTCGTTTGTTTATCCATTGTCTTCCTCATTTTCCTCTTCTGTCTGTACGGTAAATTCATAATCTGACACTATGGTTTCAGGTTCCGGCTCAAACTTTTTAAATATTCTGCTGAGTATATGCGCCGAACAATATGCCGGAAGCGAAAACCCAAACATAATAACAAAAATAGTTGCATAAGATGAAAAATATAATACTACAAAGGGAACTGCCTGTATAAGAATTAACAACAGTGTTTTAGGCAGATTCAATATCGCCATACAAAAAGCATTTTTCAGTGTATTCTTAACCGTATTGTCAAATCTTGACAACACTGGGAAAACATAAACAGCTACCATCAAAACAATTATGGCAATCG
Organism: uncultured Lachnospiraceae bacterium; assembly: GCA_947175285.1. Next base: position 12,304 of record CAMWMM010000056.1, on the reverse strand, counting down.
CCAGAATCATCACAACAAGCAGTTTCGGAAACGTCAGTCCGGAATTAATAAATATACGGAAGTCACCTATATAAACCAGTATAACAAGAAGCATAATCAGCCATAAAATTGTAGCCTGTTTAAAATTCTGTTTAAAGGATTTAAAAAATCCTTTCACTAAATACCCTTCTTCGCCCCGTACTATTTTTAAAAGCACATAGTACATCCCCGTATAGGAGGCGCCGATTGTAATAATCGGAATACAGCAGATAAGCACCAAAAAATTTAATATCAGCAAATCTCCCACAAAATTTAAAAATCTAATGAGCGGACTGTCTAAATCGAATAAATGACTCATAATTACCTCTTTTCATCTTTTAATGTTTTAATAATTATTTTTTAAAACGTTTGCTAAGCTGCTCATATTGAGAGTTTAACGTCTGATACGTTTTCATAACTTTTGCAGACTCTTTCTTTACCTCTTCCATAATATTATCATAGAAATTAATAAATGTATTAACCGCCTGTCTGTCAAGACGGTTTTTGTTAATTTCTTCCTGTAAGATGATAATCACTTTCTCTTTCCCCAATGGTTCCCGGTAAGGCCTTTTATTAGTCATGCCTGTAACCATATCCGCTATCTGCAGCACTTTCTGTTCCTGCGTCATTTGAATTGCTTTTATTTTTTTCGGATAACCGCTGCCATCGCCTCTTTCATGATGCCCCAGTACAATAGACAGCACATCATCCCGCAGCGTATTATTCAAAACTTTTTCCGTTTCATTTACATGCAGTCTGACTTTTTTCATTTCTTCAGAATTTAGTTTTCTCGGCGCTTCCACAATGTTTCGTGGAATAGCTAACATCCCCAGGTCATGAAGCAGCGCACCATAATACAGCCTTTCTTTCATATCTTCCGTCATAAGCAATTTTGCTGCCAGTGCATCACAAATATGTATGGTCGTTATGGCATCTATAACACACTGTTCGTTACGAAAACCGGTACAATACATAAGCATATCCAGAAACTTCTTCTTGCCCTCATTGGAAAATATCATAAAATCAATGATATATTCCAGTTCTTTTTTATAATTGCCGCTCTCTATATTCTCAAAGATATCATATTTTTTGGCAACTGTATAAAACCGGTTCAATCCTTCTTCGGACAGCTTGGTTCCTGCCTGCTTATGAAACATCTGCATATTAAACTGACTGCCCATAGCGGAATGATAAATATCCATTTTTTCCGCAATGTTAAGATACGCCGCTAAATCTTTATAAGCATAATCTACTTTCTTAAGCTGCTCGTAATCCATATGATGATACATAATGACTTTTGACAATTCTTCTACCGGCGACAAATATTTAAAGAAAAGATAGCCGTAAATAGTATGTGCCCTGCTGTCTCTGGATTCATAGCGCAGCATGTCATTTAAAGCGCCTGCCTCCGTCTTATAGGCGCCTATATCATGAAAAGTAACGAGCATAACGATATCAGCAAGTTCAAATTCTTCATAACCGCCCTTATCCTCTAACATTTTATAAACCATATAGGCAACTCTGTAACCATGGTCTATCAGTCTTGGATGAATCAGCCTCATCGTATTTTTCATTAATACAAATATATCCTTACTTTTAATATACTCCATGATATTCCATCCTTTTCTATCTTATTTTACAATATAAACTCCATCGGGGTATATTTAATGCCGTCCCTTTCCTCTTCCGGTCGTAAATCCCGAAACCCCAGCTTATGATAAAACGCAACGCCATAAGGAGCAGCATTAACCGTTACCCTGCTAACACCTGTCTCTGAAAGCAAATACTCTCGCAAATACTCTATCAATGCACGTCCGACGCCCTGTCTATGATATTTCTCATCCACAAACAGCAGAGAGATATGCGAATCATCCCGCAGTGTAATCATACCAATTATCTGATTATGGTCCAATGCCACAAACATCTGATAAGCTCCCATCACAAACATACGATGTAATGTTGTATCCGTAATAAAGTCTTCAAAATTCTTAATTCCCTCTATGGTATAACCATCTGCTTCAAACTGCATAAATGTTTTCCAGGCAAGAGCCATTGCATCATCCCATTCATCTCGATATGCACTTCTAATTTCATAAAGAATCTGCGACACTGAAATGTCTCCCTCCCCACTATTTTCTATTTTACCGTATTTCAGTTCGATTTACAAGCGGTAGTCCATTTTCTAATGCATAAGCATTTTCCAAAGTTTCTTTTGCGATTGCCTGCATTGCTTCCTTTGTAAAAAATCCCATATGGGAAGTAATCAGTACATTGGGGAAAGTCATCAATCTGGCAAGATTTTCATCCTGCATAATCTCGTTTGATTTATCTTCGTAAAAAATACCCTCTTCCTCTTCATAGACATCCAGCCCGACGCCTCCGAACTTACCTTCCACCAGACCATCTATCAACGCATCGGTATCGATTAATCCGCCTCTCGATGTATTCACCAGATAAACTCCCTCTTTCATCAAGCGGATGCTGTCGGCATTAATAATATATTTTGTTCCCGATGTCAACGGACAATGCAGGGAAATAAAATCGGATTTCCGGAACAATTCCTCTAATTCCACATAGTCAGCTTCCAGTTTGGTATTGGGATATGGGTCATAGGCAAGCACCTGCATACCGAATCCGTTACAAATCCTTATCATCGCCTGTCCGATTTTACCTGTTCCGATAATACCTGCGGTTTTATGATATAAATCCACTCCCATCAAGCCGTTCAGACTCATATTGAAGTCCCTTGTTCTATTATACGCCCTGTGAAGATGTCTGTTAACTGTTAAAATCATTCCCATAGCAAATTCCGCTACCGCTTCCGGAGAATAATTCGGCACTCGCAGCACCAGTATCTTTTCTTCCGCAGCTTTGATATCCACGTGATTAAAGCCGGCGCTTCGCAGCAATATGGCTTTCACTTTCATCTCATATAGCTTATTTATCATTTCTGCTGTGATATAGTCATTTACAAAAATACAAATAGCATCATAATTTGAAGCAAGATATATCGTTTCCTCACTAAAAGGCACTTCATAAAAATGAATGTCAAACCCATATTCTTTTCCCATAGGTTCAAACCAGATTTTATCATAAGGTTTTGTACTAAAAAATGCAATTTTCATCATATTCCTCCATTCTGTTTTTTAGTTTTAGTATATCTCGGACAGAAAAAAACATTCCGGATTTTTCCGGAATGTTTTCAATAGGCATATGTTATGAAAAAAGATTTTTAAAAAAGTCCGATACCGCATCCGCTAAATTCCGGAAAAATCCTTTTACGGCAGATACAACAGCATTTTCAACCGCCTCATTAATTGCTTCGTTCGCATTTTCCACAATAGTAAGACCATATTTTTCATACAGACTCTGTGCCTGCTCAATGAGGTAATCTGCATTTAACCCAAGTGAATCCAGTTTTTTAAGCAGTTCAATAATCCGGTTCTTTTCCGCTTCCGTCAAACTGATTCCAAAAGTTTCTTCACCTTCTGCAATCGTCTCCCGTACACTCTGTTCATCTCCAATATCCAGTTCATTGCTTGCTATCTTATTTTTCAGCCATGCAATCAATGCCTCGACTTCATCGGCACTGGCTTCTCCCTGTATACTTTCCGCCAGTTCTCCTGTTGTTATCAGTTCATCCAATGCGGTATCCAGCGCTATGTCCGATACTTCTTTATCAACCATTACCTCATATGCTTTCAAGGCTCCGATAAGTCCTGCCGTTCCGGAAATCGGCGTCGGTGCAACAACCAGCACCTGCGTATCTTCCATACCGGCCGTCATCAAGGCATTTCGATACATCCCTGTTGTGCAGTAATTAATATTTTGTGTTGTCACCATGACACCGCTGCCGGATGCCGCTTTTGTAATCTTCACACTCGACAATGATTTGCTTCCTATAACAGAAGCATCCAGATAAGCATCTAAATATTCATGCTCCATCGCGTTAGTAATGGAAATCACAGTGCATTTTTCCAAATCGGATTCCGTCAGCCCCATCAATTCCAATACTGCAGCGCGCTGTTGTTCGGATAAATCCGCTCCCAGTGCAACGACCACATCCTGCTCATCTGCTGCCAAAGCTTTGCTTCCGTAACAGAGAAACAATAACACTATCGCCATACAAACAATTATTTTTTTCATAATATTCCTCTTACTAAACTTATATACGCTGTAAAATCCAGCGGTAAACATCCTCATATACCGATACCCGGTCTGTTTCGTTTAACAACTCGTGCCGATCGTTTTCATACAATTTCATCTGCACGTTCTGCATACCGGCGTCCAGATAAGATTGATATACCATCTCTACACTTTTGCCGTAATTGCCCACCGGATCCTCTGCTCCGGCAATTAACATTACCGGAAGCTGTTTTGGCATACTTTCTATTTTCTCCCTGTCATGACAGTTATAAATAAGTTTAAATAAAGTTGCAAATCCATTTAGAGTAAAAGTAAAACCGCACATCGGGTCCGCCACATAACGGTCTACATTTGCCGTTTCTCTGGAAAGCCAGTCAGCTCCTGTTCTGGTCGGTTCAAACCTGTCATTATAGTTTCCGAAAGATACCTTATCAATAAACTTACCGACATGCTTAGCGCCGCAGAAAACTTTCTGAATGGCTGTAAGCGCTCTTGCGAAAATCAGGACAGACTTCGGCTGCATTCCCGTACCCACAATAATTGCGCCATCCACGCCGCTTCCATAACGGAACAAATAATTTCTCAGAATAAAAGAGCCCATGCTGTGCCCTAAAATCAAATAGAGTACACCCGGATATTGTTCCTGCATTATTTTTTTCAAACGATGCACATCTCTTACCACTACATTAGCAGCATCGTGTTCACAAAAATAACCGTAAGTTCCGCCCTCCGGTACCGATTTTCCATGCCCCAGATGGTCTTCTCCCACAACGAGAATTCCTTTGCCCGCTAAAAATCTGGCAAATTCATCATACCGGTCTATATGCTCCGCCATACCGTGTACAATCTGAAAAATGCAAACCGGTTTCTCTACATCCGGTATCCATTTCACCGCATGTATTTTATTTTGCTGGTCTCTTGAATCAAAATAAAATTCTTCTTTTCGTATCATAGAACTCTCCTTATCCTTAATTCTATTTTAGCAGATTTCCGCACCGGCAGGCATCATTTTCTCAGGCGTCATAAGCGCCAGATTACCGTCCGCATCTTCTGCGCACAACAGCATTCCCTCCGACACCATTCCCGCCATTTCTCTTGACGCCAGATTGACTAATACCATTACTTTTTTTCCTACCATTTCCTCTGCGCTGTAATACTGTCTGATTCCCGATAAAATCTGCTTCACGCTGGAACCGACCCGCACTTTGGAACAAAGCAGTTTCTTGGACTTCGGCACTTCCTTACATTCCAGAATCTCACCGACCTGGAACTGACACTTGCTGAAATCATCATACGAAATCGTTTCTTTCGGCTCCACATCAATGACGCCTTCCGGAATTTCTTCCCCGGCATCTTCTTCCGCTTTCATCCCCTGATTTCTTTCCGCAAACATTTTCTCTACCTTTTCCATCACTTCCGCAAGGTCGCGGCGTACAAACAGAATCTCCGGTGTCTCCGTCACCTTACTGCCGGACGGATAAAGAGATGCTGCCTTTGCCGTATCATGATTCTCAGCGCATTCCTCCAACACTGCAAAATCAATTAACTGTGCGTTAATCTGCTCCGCAATTCTGACAGCGGTTTCCGGCATATAAGGCTCTAACAGACTGGCACCCACTAAAATGCCGTTCAACAAGTTATATAAAACGGTCGCAAGTCTGTCTTTCTTTGTCTCATCCTTTGCCAATGCCCACGGCATTGTTTCATCAATATATTTATTACAGCGTTTAAATAATACAAAAGTTTCCGAAATAGCATCGGCAACACGCAGACTATCCATTTTTTTGCTGACTCTTGTGTAAGTATCCGTTAAAATGTTCCATAAATCTGCGTCTACGTCTTCTTCTCCTGCTGCCACGCCGACTTTCTTATTTTCCACTATGCCGCCGAAATATTTATTGCTCATGGAAATGGTTCTGTTCACCAGATTGCCAAGTGTATTGGCAAGGTCAGAATTGAGCCGTTCCACCATTAAATCCCATGTGATGACGCCATCATTCTCAAAAGGCATCTCGTGCAGTACAAAATAGCGAACAGCATCAACGCCGAAGAAATCAATCAAATCCTCCGCATAAATGACGTTTCCCTTGGACTTGCTCATCTTTCCGTCATTTTGTAAAAGCCAGGGGTGCCCGAAAATCTGCTCCGGCAGCGGCTCATCCAAAGCCATCAGAAAAATAGGCCAGTATATGGTATGGAAACGGATAATATCTTTGCCAATCAAGTGAAGTTCTGCCGGCCAGAGTTTTTTATACTGCTCCGTACTGTTTCCATCCGCATCATAACCAATGCCCGTAATATAATTTGTCAGTGCATCCAGCCATACATAAACAACATGCTTCTCGTCAAAATCCACCGGGATTCCCCATTTAAAAGAAGTTCTGGACACACATAAATCCTGCAGTCCGGGCAGAAGGAAATTATTCATCATTTCATTTTTACGTGATACCGGCTGAATAAATTCCGGATGCGCATTGATATGCTCAATCAGTCTATCCGCATATTTACTCATTTTAAAGAAATACGCTTCTTCTTTTGCAGGTTTCACTTCTCTTCCGCAGTCCGGGCATTTCCCGTCCACTAATTGCGACTCTGTCCAGAAAGACTCACAAGGTGTACAATAAAGTCCCTCATAGGCGCCTTTATAAATATCCCCTTTCTCATATAACTTTTTGAATATCTTCTGTACCTGTTTCTCGTGATAATCATCGGTTGTACGGATGAATTTATCATAAGAAGTATTGAGAGAATCACAAATAGAACGAATCTGTCCGGCTACATTATCCACAAATTCCTTGGGTGTAATACCCGCTTCCTGCGCCTTTAATTCGATTTTCTGCCCATGTTCATCCGTTCCTGTCTGGAAAAAGACATCATAACCGTCTTTTCTTTTAAATCTGGCAATACTGTCTGCCAATACAATCTCATAACTGTTTCCGATATGCGGTTTGCCTGAAGTATAGGCAATCGCTGTTGTCAAATAATATTTTCCTTTATTCATATTTATACCCCTGCTCCTTTCCAAAACAACGGACATCACGCTTCGCGAACCGTCCTTATGTTAAACAACGGATGCCATGCTCCGCGAGACATCCTTATGTTAAAAAACCGCCCTCTCATATTCCGAAAAATATAAGAAGACGGATATCAAACCGTGTTACCACTTCTTTTCATCATATCCTCACGAATATGACCTCATCAAGTACCATGTAATTTGATACTCTGCCGCTATAACAGGCGGAACCTGTTGCAGCCTAACCGGACGGCTCGGATGCACTGCTCGGAAGCCATGTTCAGTATGTTCCCTCTCTATTCCTCTCAGCTACTGCCATTTTATACGCAGGCGCTTATCAGCGCAATGGAATATTCTCTGTAAAGACTTTGCATACCTACTCTCTTCGTCATCGCTTTTATCAATATATTGTTAGCCTAACATAAAGAGATTATGTTGTCAATTACGTAATTTCACTCCATCCTGCACACTCTGTCCGCCATCTGAATGGTGGATGTTCTGTGGGCAATCATAAGGATGGTCTGATGTCCTCGAAGTCCACGGACAGCATCATTGACAAGCTGTTCCGATTCATTGTCAAGCGCAGAAGTTGCTTCATCCATTAACAGAATCGGAGCGCCTTTTAAAACAGCGCGGGCGATGGCAATTCGCTGACGCTGCCCGCCGGAAAGGCGGTTTCCGCGTTCGCCGACCTGTGTATCATAACCGTTTTCCAGTTGTAATATAAAATCGTGCGCATTCGCAACTTTAGCGGCTGCAATAATATCATCCTGAGAGGCGTTTAAATTTCCCATATGGATATTTTCCATAATGCTGCCCTCAAACAGATACGGCTCCTGCGGTACATAAGCGAAAAACTGCCGTAATTCTTTATTGGTTATATTTTTTGTATCATTTCCCATAACATTGACACTTCCATTTTCGATTGGATATAAGCCGAGAAGCAGTTTTGATACGGTAGATTTGCCGCAGCCGGATGCTCCGGTAAGAGCCAGACATTCGCCTTTTTCCACCATTAAGGAATAATCTTTTAACACTGCATTTTCATCATAGGAAAAGTCTAATTGACTGACAGAGACCGCCAAGGTATTGTTAATGTCTGACTTGCTGTCTGCATTAGCTTTTTCAGCATACCAGTTTTCAGGTTCTCTCTCTTCTTCCAGAAAATCAAAAATATTCTGTGCATAGGTTAAATAGGCTATTAGCTCCGGCCAATATTGATTCATTTGTAAAAATTGCGAGGAAAAGCTGCCGTATAACGTATAGATTGCGGCAAGCGCCCCAAGCGTTGTATATCCCCTTTGTACAAAAAAGATTCCGAGGATTAAAAAGACAAGGGAGCAGAGTAAATCAAATCCGCGGTTTGCGCTTTCCAGACATGCCGATAACAAAATCCGGCGGTTTGATTTTTGGGAGTAATGTTTTATCTCCTGAATACATTCTTCTACGGTAGCTTTCCCTTTTGCAAACATCCTGACCTGTTCCATGCCCTGCAGAAGATTAGAAAGTTTCTGCGTCAGTACACCGATAATTTTCGATAAAGCATGGTTGACTTTGCGAAGCGGTTCAACCAGGATAGCATTAAGAAACATCATGGCAGCGTTTACTCCGACAAGGCAGAGTGTAAGCTGCGGGGAGAGAAGAAGCATGGGAATCAGATAAACAATGACTTCTAAAAAGGGCATGATTGTTCTGCGGAAACGAGAGCCGTAGATGTCTCCCATTCTTCCTAAATCGTAGGAGACTTTCGCCATAATTTCCCCACTGTGATGTTTTTCATAATAGGAATAAGGCAGTTCCATTTCCAGAGCCAGTATTTGTTCATATAAAACACCGTATACCCGTTTGGCTTCCACGTTATAAACGACCGCGCCTTTGCGGTATGCTAACAGCGATATAATACCGGCGCTTACACATCCTGCGATGATAAAAATAAGCCGGCGGAAATCTCCTGTCTGGGCGATATCTACTACACCTTTCATCAAAAGGGAGGAAAGTACGGAAAACATTGCCATGCCGACACTCATGGCAAGAATGGCAGCATAATAGAAGAAACGGCGTTTTCCCATGACCCGCATGGTTCTACAGAACAGTTTCCATGTATTCTTCATATGTACCTACCTCCTCTACTCTTTTATTTTTTACTACATAAATTCTGTCAGCATCCTGAATGGTTGAGAGCCGGTGTGCGATAGTAAGACAGGTTTTACCCTCGCTTACTTTTGCAATCGCCCTTTGGATTTCCTTCTCGGTTCCCTCATCAATTGCAGATGTCGGTTCATCTAAAAGTAAAATAGGAGCATTTTTTAAAATTGCCCGTGCTATGGCAATTCGTTGTTTTTGTCCGCCGGAGAGGATAGCGCCGCGCTCTCCAACAACGGTTTGATACTGCATAGGAAGCGTTTGGATAAAATCGTGAATTTCCGCATCCTGACAAGCTTTAATAACTTCCTGCATAGATGCGTTCCAGTTTCCGTAGCGAACGTTTTCTTCTATTGTAGTCGGAAAAAGAAAAACATTTTGTGAAACAAGGGAAAACAGGCTTCGCGCTTTGCTGATATCCCAGTCGGAAAATTTTCTTCCGTACAGGAGATATTCTCCACCCTGCGGTCTGTAAAAACCGCACAATAAATGAAAAATCGTACTCTTTCCGCCGCCTGATTCACCTGCAAATGCGACATTTTCTCCTGTTCGTATCGTAAAAGAAGCATTTTCCAGAACCGGAAGTTCTTTGTTATAGCCAAAACACAGATTGTTAAAGACAAGTGCAACTTCCGTATCTAACGGCGTTTCCTCCTGCCCTGATACTTCTTCCGGCGTATTTAATATTTCCTCTATACGTTGTATGCATACAAGACTTCCGGCAGCGTCAACCATGTTAAAAGGGATGCCGATGAAAGCATCCACAAGTTTGGAGAGTATGAGAATAAATGCAAGAAGTTCACCGATGCTTAAAGATCCCCGCATAACAAGTACAACAGCGTATATAGCGCATAAAATATTGGGAATCCATTGAATCAGCTTTCTGATAAGAAGAGCCTTGTTGGATACTTTTGCACGTTTTTCTTCGTTGTCAACCAAATCCAGGGTGGCGGCATGCATTTTATCCTGAAAATGAGATTCCAGAGAGAAACTTCGTACCACCATAATACCGTTCAAAACATCCTGAGCAATTTCCGTAATGGTATCTGACTTGGCACGATATGTCTTTGCCAGATTTCGGATTTTCTGCACCAGTTTATTGGCAATCCGGATGACAAGCGGATAACATACCAGCACCATAATAAAAAGGCCAGCATTCAGGGTTCTTACATAATTGGCATAAATAATAACAGCAATACCGTCCGTCAGGAGCCGTATAAATGTTTCGCTTAAGAAATGTTCCGCTTCTCCTAAATCAGAGTTTACTTTATTTATAACGGAAGCTGAGTTGTGTTCGTCAAAATAGCGGTACTCTATACAATAGAGTTTTTGCGCCACTTGTTTATAATATCTTGTGAATACGAGAAGACCATATTTAGAAGCGGCGGCGCTTGCGATAAATGCCGCTGCGAAACCGATTAATGTCAGCAGCATAAATTCAGCCAGAAAGCTGCTTAATACAATAGATTCTCCGGAAAGCATCCGGTCTATAACGGCACTGATAACCTTATTTCCTCTGACAACAGCGAAATTGAGCAGGCTGAGTAATGCTACTTCACATGGAGGTATGTACCAATAGTGAAGCATGTTTCTTAAGAAAAAGTTTTTCTCTCTTTTTTTCAACTTATCACCATAGACCTTTCTTATTTCTGTTTTTTCAGGATATCATCAAGTATTTCCTTAAATCAAAAGTTATGACACATTATACAATATTTTTATATAATTTTCTTTCATTTTCCTCTTGTATATACTCAATTTCTATGTAAATATATTATCAAGACACAATAAATCGGAGGAAAGCCATCATGCCAATACCGCTGAAAAAAGGTTATAATGTTCATGTTGAATACATCGAAAAACCATGCACTTATGCCATGCGTGCAACAGACATTTATGAAGATTATTATGGAATTGGTTTTATCGTGAGCGGTGACAGACAGGTGACTACACCTGACAGGATCAGTTTCTATCACGCAGGAAATGTAACACCGATAACAATAGGGGTTTACCATCGGACTTCTTCGCTGTCCGATGCTCCCTACAAAAGATATGGTATGAAATTTACGCCTAAGATTGCGAAGCGCTGCATAGAACAGATTGGCGAAAAGAATTTTAACAATGTTATGTCACATTTATGCTATGAATTATCCCCAGCATGTCAGAAAAAAGTGCGGCAAATGTTCGACGATATGCTTTATGAATATGAGCATTATGACTCTCATTCGGAATTTATTATTGAGGGTATCATCGGACGCCTGATCATTACGCTTTTAAGGGAAGGGAAAGCTGCGGAATCCGCAGATATCAAACTCAACATTCAGGATGAAGCAATCAATGAAATATTAGACTATTTAGATATTCATTATGCCGAAAATCCATCCATTGAAACATTGGCTGCTCTTGCCGGATTATCGGCATCACACTTTATGAAGCGCTTTCGCGAGTGCACAGGCGCTTCCTATAAAACCTATTTACATTGTTACAAAATACGTTTAGCCCAGAATATGCTTGTAAACACAAAACTTTCCATCTCGCAGATTTCGGAAAAACTTGGATTTTGTAACGCAAATTATTTTTGTACAATTTTCAGGAAAATATCCGGGAATAGTCCGAGGGAATTTAGGAAGGGGCATACTGCTGAAATATAAAATTCTTACATTACAATATTTGAAACGATTGATGCCATATGATTTTTAAAGCTACATTCGTTCCACATAGGAAGCAACATCAACCCATGAATCAAACTTCGGTAATGTACCCAAATCAACATTATCCTCCTCACAGTCGAAGTACTCACGAAATTCCCGGATGCACTCGCCATTCTTGAAATGAATAAACTCTGCCGACAAATCATCATCGCTAAAATATCCGTAAATAAGTTCTCTGCCTTGGGCGATATTAAGCCATGTTTCTGTATCCCAACCTTCAAAATAGAAATTTGAAAAATCTTCAAATCTGTAATAATTTTCCGTGTCACAATAATAA
>CAMWMM010000055.1 GCA_947175285.1 uncultured Lachnospiraceae bacterium | reverse complement strand
AAAACGAACTAAAAATTAAAAACAATATTATTTTTATTACTTTTAACAGGTTTCTTTGGACGTTCCGAAGCATTGATTTTCTGCAAAACTTTCACCTTCTCTTTTTCGAGTTCAGAAACTGTCATATACTTATATTTCTCAGGTATTACTAAAACGTCATTTTCATATGTCGTCATCTGCTACCTCCATCCGGATTCCATCCTCATTTTCCTGATATATCACCTGACTTTCCCTGTCATATATTACTGCCGGAATACCTAACGCCTTATTCTTCTCCAATTCAATTCTTACCGCCTCATTTGCGCGTTTAACAACCGTTTCATCCGAAATATACTCTTCTCGCTTCATATCTGGCTCCTCCTGAGACTTTCCATCACTTACTACGCCAACGTTTACAACCTTTTCGTAACTCTGACCATTAGGCTTGCGTTTATTGTATCATTATTTCATTAAATTCACAATTTGAAAGGTAAAAATACTTCATTAATCATCCCTTTACGTAAAAAGACTGCCTCTTTCAAGGCAGCCTTTTAATACATCCTCCTACTCCATCACCCTAAACACCAGCACAACTTTAAACAAGTCTCCATCGAGCTGTATCTCAAAAGTGCCATGCTGCGCTTCCGTCAGATTCTTGGCTATGGAAAGACCTAAGCCGCTTCCCTCTGTCGTTCTGGACTCGTCGCCCCTGATAAAGCGTTCTGTCAGTTCTTCCGGATTGCAGTTTAACTCTTTTGCGGAAATATTCTTGATGGAAAGTTCAATCATTTCCTGCTTTTTCGTGTTGTCTTTCGGCAGGGGATTAATCACAATATAAACTCTTGTATTTTCCAGTGTATATTTATAAATATTGTTGAAAAGGTTCTCCATAACGCGCCAGATGCTTCTGCTGTCCGCCTCAATAACGGCATTCTGAGTGTTGACGTTCATAACGGTTGTCAAACCTTTCTGCTCAAATTTTTCCGAAAATTCACCGATGGTCTGATTTAACAATTCCGTCAGGTTAATTCTCTCAAAGTGCAGATTGATATTGCCGGAAGAAATTTTACTTGCTTCTACCAAATCATCTGTAAGCTGTTTTAAGCGCTGGGACTTTTCATCCAGTACCTTGATATAACTGCGCACTCTCTCATTGTCTATCTCTTCCCGTTTAATCAAATCCACATAGTTGATAATGGAGGTAAGCGGTGTCTTAATATCATGGGAAACATTGGTAATCAAATCTGCCTTCATGCGTTCGTCTTTCATACTGCTTTCTACCGCATTCTTGATACCGTTTCCGATATTATTCACTGATTTTGCCAGTATCAGATTATCACCGTGCACATTCTCCTGATTTACCTGATAGGAGAAATCACCTTCTGAAATCTTTTCAATGCCCTCTACGATGCCCTGTCTTTCTTTGACATCCAGATATAAAACTCCTCCGACAAACATATCAATGACAAGAACAATTAACGCTGCGAAAACTGCCGGTACTTTCGTGTAAATGCCCGTCGCTATCATCAGGAAATTAAACAGCAGGAAAACTACATATGGAACCCATGTCCTGACAACAATATTTCCGTTGTCATAGACTTCCAGAATCAACTTAGAGCATTTCCGCACAATTCTCTTTAAATAGCTGTTTCGCCAAAGTGTCTTCGCTTTCACTCTCCTGACAAGGCTGTAATAGAAGAAGCAGAAAATAATATCTAAAAGCAATACCAGAATGCCGATTCCAATCTTAAATTCAATACTGTAAATATCCACATAACCGACAATGTTTCTCCACTCACTGTAAATATAGTACGCTGCTGCAATGATAACAGCCGCGCAGGCCACTCCCAAAATAAGTCCTGCCTCTGTCGGTATCTTATCAAATCCGGTCAGCCGGATACGCGTATTTCCTTCTTCATCCGTGTATTTTCCTGTTGTCATCGTCAGATAAACAAGAAGTACAAAGTATAAAACGACTGCAAGTACTACAAAAACAATCCACTGCCAGAAGTAAGGAAGATAATTTTGAAAGCCTGTTCTTCCCTGTGTAAAAGCATCATTGACAGGATAGGTAGAATCTATTGCAATCCAGATACGGATATTTTCCGGATATGCGTAGTCATATTTTTTCACAACATTACGTATTGTTGTTTCCGTAATTTCACAGTTACTCTCATAAATCATTTCGGACGGACTGTAATATAAATATTTCTCGTCAAATTCTTTCCAATTTCCCGAAAAAAACTGCGCCATGTCACGGTTATTTTTCAGTTCTTCCTGAAGAGACTCTGTCGAAATGTAATATTCCATATTGGTGAAATATTCCGTCTTATTTCCTACTGTTTTCTCAATACAATAACGGATATTCGTATTTTTACTGTCATAGTATTCCTGAAATGCCAGATATTCTTCATAGTTATAGGAAAGACTCTCCATCGCTGCCGCAACATTATCGCACAGCGCAATATAATTTGCTATATCCGCCGTATAATCCTCGATATTTTTTCCGTCTACCGTTTTATAACGGTTAACCAGAATATTAAAAGAGACTTTTTCGCTCATGTCTCCGTCCCATCCGTCATAAGGCAGCATATTGGATGACACGTCATCTATAAAAGTATAGGAACCGATATCTGATTTCATATAACCGGCATCCGTCGTGTTATAATATTTGCTGTCAGGGTCAACGATAGTCAGCATTGTTTTATCTGCTAAAAAATCTTTTGCCTCATTCCGTGACACAGTAACCGATGAATATTCCAAACCGTATTTATACCATTTCAGCAAATCCCCTAACTTATATCTTGCCGTCACATATTTCTCCGGCATACCCTCATCACGGTAATTATAAGCTGTTACATCAATGATTTTATCATTGTCAAATTCCCCGTCTGTTTCCAACTGGCTTCTGATAACGCCAAAGCGGATAATATCTGCTGCCGCCCTGCCGTATATCGCATTAAATAATTCCGAGTCTTCGTAATTTTTTTCCTGATCCGACGGATTGAAACTATAGCTTGTCGTGCCGGATATTCCCTGAATAATAACCGTTGAGCCTGTTGTTACAACCACGACGGCGATTACCGCAGCCGCAACACACAGATGTTGTAACAGATGCAGTATACCTTTGATTCCTTTACCTGATTTTCCATTCTTCTTCCCCATCTTCATCCTCCCACAACCTGTTCTTTTTCCCTAGTCCTGCTTCTCAATCTTGTAGCCTACGCCCCATACTACTTTCAAATAGCGCGGCTCTTTCGGATTAATTTCGATTTTCTCCCTGATGTGCCTGATATGTACGGCAACGGTATTGTCTGCTCCAATCGCTTCTTCGTTCCAGATACTTTCATAAATCTGGTCGATAGAAAATACTCTGCCACAGTTTTTGACAAGTAAAAGCAGAATATTATATTCAATCGGCGTCAGCTTTACGCTCTCGCCGTCTACTGTGACTTCTTTCGTATCATCATCAATGACAAGACCGCCCACCTGAAAAAGTGCATTATTCTCCACATTGAGATTTCCAAGCATCGTATATCGTCTTAAATTTGATTTTACTCTCGCAACAAGCTCTAACGGATTAAACGGTTTTGTCACATAATCATCCGCGCCGATATTCAAGCCGAGAATTTTATCACTGTCCTCTGACTTTGCAGAAAGAATAATAATGGGAATGCTCGAATACTCCCTGATTTTTAAAGTAGCGCGGATGCCGTCAAGCTTTGGCATCATCACATCAATAATCAACAGGTGAATGTTTTCCTCTTTTAACACCTTAATCGCCTGCTCTCCGTCATATGCCTTAAAAACCTGATACCCCTCCTGCAGCATATAAATCTCTATTGCGTCTACAATCTCTTTATCATCGTCACATACAAGAATATTAGCCATCTGCTTCACCTCTCTTTCGTCTGCCGACTTCTGTCTTAGTTTATTGAACCATAAAATGTGAAAGGAATAGGTAGGAAATTTTTTAAGTTTTTCTTAATATAGTTACAGTAATCCCAAAAACGCACCAAGGTTCCCGCGTTTTCCGTTACTTGCCCTGTGGGAAAACAGATACTCCGGATTACAGCAGGTACAGATATCCGTTACCTGTATCTTTTCAGGCGAAACTCCAGCCTGTGTCAGTACAATCCGGTTTGCTTCCCATAAATCCAGTTGATATTTGCCGTTTCCCTTACTTATAAGAATCTTATTAGTCAGACGTTGCTCCGCACCCTGCACGTCTTCCTGAAATTCTTTCTGAAAAACTTCTGCTACGTCCGCGCTGACTTCATAGCAGTCCTGACAGATAGAAGGTCCGATTGCCGCCGTAATGTCCTCCGGTCTTGTGCCGTATTCTTTTCCCATCGCTTCTATCGTGCGCGCTCCCATACGTCCTGCCGTACCGCGCCAGCCGGAATGGGATAAGCCAATCGCGCGGTTTCTCGTATCAATAAAAAAAAGCGGTACACAATCCGCATAAAAAGTAGCAAGCACAATTCCCGGTATGTTGGTAATTAAGCCGTCTACATCGGTATAGTCTTTCGGGAATAAAATGCCCTTTCCCTTATCGCTTTCCTTCACCACTCTGATGTTAGTTGTATGCGTCTGGTCGGAACAGACAATATCAGACATTTCACATCCGAGCACATCGGCAATTCTGCGGTAATTTTCGTCTACTGCCTCTTTTTCATCCCCTCTTGTATAACTTAAATTCATCGAAGAGAAAATACCTTTACTCACGCCGCCTAATCTGGTGGAGAATAGGTGTCTTACCATCCCCGTTTCTTCTAACATCGGAAACGTTAAGTATTCTAAATCCCCGCTCTGATTCTGTTTTACTTCTGCCTTTCCGGTCTTTCTTTTGACCGTTACCATTCACACCGCCCCTTTCTTATAACCATGCGTTTCACCTACAGTAATAGGGAAATGCATTTTGAATCCATTCTATTTTATCATTATCAATCGCGATTACATCAAAACGTATCGGTGTATCATCCGGACATCCGTGTATCATCCTGTAATAATCCGATACGCTGCATATTTTTTGCTGTTTTCTTATGCCTACCGCCTGCGAAGCACTGCCTTTTGCATCGCTGCCTCTGTATTTGACTTCAAAAAAGACAAGATACTCCCCGTCATAGCCAATGATATCAATTTCTCCCTGCCTGCAGCGGAAATTGTGTTCTGCAATCCGTACACCGTTTTGTTCCAGATATTCACAGGCAGCTTCCTCTTTCCTTGTACCAAGTTTTCTTGTATTCATCATTTACCCAGTTTTGCCCTAATCTTATCCATTGCATCTACAAAGACAAGTATTTCCGCTACGACCTCATATAATTCCGGCGGAATCATTTCCCCGATATCGAGTCTGGATAACGTATCCGCCAGTTTATCGTCACGGTGCACCGGTACATCAGCATCTTTTGCTATTTCTATAATTCTCTCCGCCAAAGCGCCTTTTCCTGATGCAATGACTGTAGGCGCTTCGTTCTCCGGATCATACTCCAGCGCAATCGCCTGTTTTACTTTTTTTTCTGTTTCTTTTGCCATAAAAACCCCCTAAAGTTATGCGCGCATATCAAATGACGTCATGCTGAGTGCCGAAATATTCTTATTTTGTTCAAGGATTTCCTGCATAATATTCGTTGGACCATCCTCTTTTAACTGAAAATTCGCATTCATGGAATAGCCGCGTTTCTCCAGATGTTCATTCAGAATATGGATATTCTTGGCAATCAAATCAAGTGCGGCTTCATCTTTTACGGTAAAATTAGTCGTAACTTTATTCTGGCTCGTCTGCATGGCAACATAGACGTCTAAAGGTCCCAAATGCTCCATATCCAGATGCAGCAGGGCGCTTACATTGCCGTCTTTATTTGCCAGACTTTTCTTATTCGTATAAACATATAAATCTCCATGCGCCTGATTTCCCGCCATTTTAAGCGGTAGCTGCACATAGGTGAAAAGATGGTTTAACTGGTTTATAAAATCCACATTGTTCTGCAGATTCTGAACACTCTTTGCTCCGGCGGAATCCCCTTTTTCAACCATCTGAAACGCTTCGTTCATTTTCGCGCTTTGTTCTCTGATTCTTTCATAGAGACGCTCTACATTCTCTTTTTGTGCAACGTCTTCCGGTTTTAACGACCAGTCATTTTTCATCTGTGACTGCAATAAATTCCGAAACGCCTTACTGCCTAACAGTTCCTTTAATGAATCCTGAAAATCCTCCCTTATCAGATGAGAATTTCGCGAAATAAGTTCCCCGATATGGCTCAGTACCGTTTTCGGTGAAAACGCTCCGTTTCCTATCTGTTTTGCGGTTTCCGCATCCGTTCCCAGGTTTTGCAGCATTTTACTCAAATCCTGCCATGTCTTCCCGGAAACCGCCTCGCTATCCTGCCGTACAGCATCCCGTATATTTCCCTCTTCAGCTTTTCCCGGTACATCTGCCTGAGACGGCTGCGTTGTTTCCTGTGGAATTCCCGGTTCTTTCGCAGTTACCGCCTCCTGTAAAACTCCCGGTTCCTGCGCCAGCTCCTGCATCAC
Source organism: uncultured Lachnospiraceae bacterium (assembly GCA_947175285.1). Next base: position 8,702 of record CAMWMM010000055.1, on the reverse strand, counting down.
ATCAGTCTCTTCTGCCACACCGGCTAAAGCGGCGTCTATACTGCCCTCCGCATCTTCTCCGACAAACGTTTTTATAATCTGCTCATAGAAAGAAAGCGCTTCCGCATCTTTTCCCTCTGCAATTAATTCCTGAAATACCTGCGGAAGTTCTTTCGCAATCTGCTCCGTAGTCTGTAAAATCTGATGGTTATAATTTTTGTATAACTCAAACTGCTCTATATTGATTTCATTGATTGGCAGTCCTAAACGAATCATCTGCATAATGGAGTTTGCGTCCGCCTTCGGGAAATCCGCTAACTGTCTGTTGACATAGGCAATCGAATCTTTATCAACAGATAATCCTTCTTCCATCATATCCGATACCATTTTGATATTATCCGCAGTTTCCGGCAGTCCTGCCGCCGCTAACGCTTTCATGATAGTGGCTTCATTCGCCATATTGGAATAAAGCGGCATTAAAGAAAGTAAAGAACCGTTGTTTGTCTTTACCTCAAAACTCATGCTCTGCCCTAAAGCAATATTCAAATCTCTTTCCAGTCTTGCAGTCAAAACAGTATCAGGGTCAAGGGCAACCTGTACCGTATTGCCGCTTTTGCCGACCACTTCCCCCTGAACGGTCTGCCCCGGTGTAAGACTTTTCAGTTCATTCATAATCCGGTAGTTTCTTTCTCCTGCTGTAAGCGTACCGGAGCTTGTTTTGGCTGTATTCGATTGCTTTGCATTTACAGGTGCAGATTTCGGGTTAAAAATTCTAAAAAAATTCAATGTTATTCCTCCGCTTCGTTTACGAAATGCGTAATAAAGGAGCGTCTATGAATCGGACACGGACCGTATTTTTTCAATGCCTCAATATGTGCCTGTGCGCCGTATCCTTTATTGGATGCAAAGCCATATTCGGGAAAAATGCTGTCATATTCCACCATAAGACGGTCTCTTGTCACTTTTGCCACAATGCTTGCCGCACCGATGGAAATGCTTTTGGCATCTCCCTTAATAATCGGAACCTGTTTCATCGGCAGTTCCGGTATGGTAACGGCGTCATTCAACAGAATATCCGGTTCCACAGAAAGTTTGGAAACCGCTTCCTGCATTGCTTCATAAGTTGCCTGCAGAATATTGATTTCGTCAATCCGCTCCGGTGCACGGTATCCGATACCTACCGCTACGGCTTTCTCCATAATAATATCATAGAGTTCCTCTCTTTTTTTTTCGGATAGTTTCTTAGAATCATTGATATATAAAATGTCACAATTTTTCGGCAAAATAACTGCTCCCGCCACAACAGGTCCGGCAAGCGGTCCTCTTCCGACCTCGTCAATTCCGCATATATAAGCATAGGAGTCGTATTTTTTCTCGTAGTATTTCAGTTTTTCCGTGCGCTCTATTTCTTTTTCATAAGCCAAAAGTCTCTTTTTCGCCTTTTCAACTTCCCGTATGATGCCGCTTCTCTCATCCTGCTCATAGACAGAAAATAACGCAGGCAGCTCGCTTACATCGGCTGCCTGTAATTTCAGTTTAATCTCTTTTATCGATTCCGCCATATATTACCTTCCCCTCAGAATGCGAAAGTTTATTTTTCACATTCTTATCTATGTTTAATAAATCCGAATTTATTAAACGGCCATATTCTAAGCCATGCCCTGCCGATAATACGATCCTTTTTGATATTGCCGACAGACGGGTCCCTGCTGTCCGTACTGTTATTCCTGTTATCCCCCATCACAAAGTATTCATCATCGCCAAGCGTAATCGGCTCATATGCCCTGCCGGGTTCTCTAATCACTTCCCTGCCGTAAGCCTCCTCCAAAACCTCACCATCAATATAAATATTTCCCTCTTTGTCAATATAAACGGTTTCACCGGGCAGACCGATAATACGTTTGATATAGTAGGTATTATCCTCATATTCAAAAGGAAATACGATAATGTCATAGCGTTCCGGGTCTTTAAAACGATATGTGATTTTATCAACAATCAAATTATCGTTATTGCTTAATTTCGGCTCCATGGAACTTCCGCTCACCTGTGTTCTCTGCCCAACAAAATGAATAACAAGATATGTGATACATAACACAACCAGAAGATATAAACTGGTACTTAATATTTCCCGTAATACTTTTTTCATCGCGCCCTATAACCTCAATTCTGTTCCTCTCCTGCCATTTCATCAGGTCTTTCCAGAGTAATTCTTCCAATCTTTCCGCTTCTGAAATCATCAAACAGCACTAACGCGCCTTTTTCATAATCAGGCTCCGCACCTTTTTTATAACACTTTCTGTTCTCGCATATATGTTCCAAAACCTGAAGCGGCGTATAATTTTCTTCCGTAAACTGATAACGTTCCATCAGTTCTTTTTTATAGTGTATCATCAAATAGGCTATCAAGTCCATTGCAAGTTCTGTCATCTGCAAAATTTCATCGTTCATTGAACCGATAAAAGCAAGATTTCTTCCCACATCCTGATTGTCAAACTTAGGCCACAAAATACCCGGTGTGTCTAGCAGTTCAATATCTTTATTCAGACGAATCCATTGCTTGCCTTTTGTGACGCCCGGCTTATTGCCTGTTTTCGTACACGCCTTTCCTGCAACGGCGTTGATAAATGTTGATTTTCCCACATTCGGAATACCTGCCACAATCGCGCGTACCGGTCTGTTTACAATTCCTCTTTTCCGGTCTCTTTCTATTTTTTCATGACATGCTTCCCTGACAACCGCCTGCATTCCTTTCAGTCCTGCTCCGGTCTTTGCATTTATCTCCAGTATGTAAAACCCTTTTTCCTTAAAATATGCTATCCACTCTTTATTGCATTTATCATCCGCCAAATCCGATTTATTTAATAAAATCAGTCTTGCCTTGTTTTTTCCAAGTTCATCAATATCCGGGTTACGGCTGCTTAACGGAATCCTGGCATCCACCAGCTCTATGACTAAATCAATTAACTTGATATTTTCCTGCATCATACGCTTTGCTTTCATCATATGACCAGGATACCACTGATAATTCATCTATATAACCTTGCCCTTCCTCAGTTGATAAACCCTATTTCGCCCGCTTCATCTTTTAGGTGAAACCATGCTTTCCCGATAATCGTATCTTTAGAGACTGCACCGATATTACCTGAACGGCTGTCCTCGCTGCTGTTGCGGTTATCTCCGAGAACAAAATACTCGTTGCTCTCCAATGTGATTTCATTCTCCGCAATCCCGGCATCTCTTATCTTATCATAACTTTCGTCTTCTTCCAACAGTTCCCCGTCAATATATACTTTTCCGTTCAAAATCTGTACCGTCTCACCCGGCAGCGCAATAATCCGCTTCACATAATAATGCGTATTCTGATTCCCATTGGGTAAAAACACTACGACATCTCCCCTTTTAGGCGATGACAGCTTATAGACGAAGCGGTTAATTAAAATCTCCTGACCGTTACCTAAAGCAGGCTCCATGGAATCTCCGATAATGCTTGTACGCATACCGACAAAATAAGTCAGCGCTACGGCAACAAAGACAACAACCAGTGTTCCTATCAACATCTCAAAAATATCCTGCAAAAGCGCAGAATTTATCCGTCTCTCTTTCTGATAAAACTGTAGTCCTTTTCTCCTTGCCAAAGTAACACCTCTTCTCTGCCTGTGCAAAAAACCGTTACCTCAAATTTCTTTAAGGTAACGGTTCGGATTAACATAAGGATGTCTCGCAGAGCGTGGCATCCGTTGTTTACTCTTTATTTCACTAATTCTTTTACTTTTGCTTTCTTACCGATACGTCCTCTTAAGTAGTACAGTTTTGCACGTCTTACTTTACCTTTTCTTACTACTTCAATTTTTTCAACGTTCGGAGAATGCAGCGGCCATGTTTTCTCAACGCCAACGCCGTTGGAAAGCTTTCTTACCGTAAATGTTTCACGGTTGCTTCCGCCCTGTTTCTTTAAAACAGTACCTTCAAAAATCTGGATTCTCTCACGGTTTCCCTCTTTAATCTTACCATAAACCTTAACCGTATCACCTACATTAAAATCCGGAATCTGCTCTTTCACCTGAGCAGCTTCAATTTCTTTAATAATCTCGTTCATCATAAACCTCCTGTAAAATATGAGATGGATGTTCTTAATACATTCCGTAACAGAGGACCATCTATTTTCACAACATTAATAATTTATCATATCACGCCGGGAAATGCAAGTATTATTTTCATTTCTGCCGGCCTGTGCGCAATTTCCACTTCTCATATAAATCCGGACGCAGTCTTTTCGTCCGCTCAATGGACTGTGCAAGCCGCCATTCGTCCACTTTTGCATGATTTCCGGAAAGCAAAATCTCCGGCACTTTTTTATCCCGCCAGATTTCCGGTCTGGAATACTGCGGATATTCCAGTAAGTCGTTATAAAATGATTCCGTCTGCGCCGATTCCCCATTGTGAAGCACGCCCGGAACCAGTCTTGCAATGGCGTCTATCATAACCATTGCAGGCAGTTCGCCTCCTGTCAAAACATAATCGCCAATGGAAACATAGTCTGTGACAACTTCCTCTACCACTCTTTCATCAATTCCCTCATAATGTCCGCAAAGGAAAATCAAATCTTCCTCTTTTGCAAACTCCTTTGCCATCTCCTGATGAAATGTCTTTCCCTGCGGTGTCAGGTAAATCACTCTCGTTTTTTTCCCAATGGCATCCGCTACCGCTCTGTATGCATCGTAAACAGGCTGTGCCTGCATCAACATACCGGCGCCGCCTCCATAAGTATAATCATCCACTTTTCCATGTTTATCAGTCGTGTAATCCCTGATATTCACGGCTTCTATCGATATATATTGATTTTGAACGGCTCTCCCCAGAATGCTCGTGCTAAGACCCTGCATAATCATTTCCGGAAAAAGCGTCAATACATGAAAATTCATCCTAACAGCCCGTCCATAATATGCACCGTAATCTCTTCTTTTTCCATATCAATATTTTGTACGCATTCCTTGATTGCCGGAAGCAGCGCTTCTTTCCCGTCCGTCATTTCCACAACATAGACGTCGTTTGCACCTGTTGTCAAAACGTCTTTCAAAATTCCAAAAGGCTCTTTATCTTCCGTTACAACCTGCATTCCAATCAAGTCTGCAATAAAATATTCATCTTTCTTCAGTTTCACGGCATCTTCTCTTGTGACAAATAATTTTGCACCTTTATATTTTTCGATATCATTTATGGAATCATAGTCTTTAAATTTGAGTATGACATACTGTTTAAAAAACCTGACTCCCTCGACAGTCATCGTTTTGCGTTCTTTGTCGCTCTCTAAGATGACCTCTTTTAACTTTTTAAAGCGGTTTGCGTCATCTGTAGTCGGAAATACTTTAACTTCCCCGCGGACGCCATGCGTCTGCGTTATCACGCCAACCTGTAATCTGGATATTTTCTCTTTTCCCATGTTTTTACCTGCGCTAAACTACATGAAAAGAATGCCCGTTTTCAGGGCATTCTTTGGCTTAAATAATTTCTACATCCACTCTCTTATTGTCTTTGGATGATGCTGCTTTTACGACAGAGCGGATTGCCTTGGCAATACGTCCCTGCTTTCCAATGACTTTACCCATATCGGCTGCTGCAACATGAAGCTCTACCGTAATATTTCTTCCGTCTTCTTTCTCTGTTACAACAACTTCGTCAGGATTATCAACAAGTGCTTTTGCAATTATTTCTACTAATTCTTTCATAATCAACCTCCAAAAGCGTATCCAACAATCGCCTGCTGTTACTTTTCAATGATGCCTGCAATCTTAAAAATCTTGTTGACAACTTCCGTAGGCTGCGCACCGTTTGCAAGCCATTTCTTTGCTGCCTCTTCATCCACCTTATAAGTACTCGGATCTGTGTTGGGATCAAATGTTCCGATTTCATCGATACATTTTCCGTCTCTCGGGGAGCGGGAATCCGCAACAACGATTCTGTAATAAGGAGTTTTCTTCTTTCCCATTCTTCTTAATCTGATTTTAACTGCCATTTTTCTGCCTCCATTGTAAAAAAATTAATATTTATATTTGAAAAGGGAGTTTTCCCATTCCGCCAAACATTCCGCGGCCGCGTTTGCCGCCTAACATACCGGGCATCTGCTTCATCATTTTCTGTGACTGTTCAAACTGTTTAACAAATTTATTCACAACACTGATATCCACACCCGCGCCTTTTGCAATACGATGCTTTCTGCTCGGATTTAACAGCTTGGGATTCTGTCTCTCCTGCGGCGTCATGCTGAGGACGATTGCTTCCATTCTGGCAAGCTGCTTTTCGTCTACCATGCTTTCAATATCGCCCATCTGCTTGCCGCCCATGCCAAGCATTCCAAGAATACTGGTGATGCCTCCCATGTTCCGCATCTGCTTCATGCTTTCCAGATAATCGTCAAAGTCAAATTTGCCCTTCTTCATCCGGTCAGCCATCTGTTTTTCTTTTTCTTCATCTATATCAATGTTCTGCTGTGCTTTCTCAATCAGCGTCAGCACATCGCCCATACCGAGAATGCGGTTTGCCATACGTTCCGGATAAAACTGCTCCAAATCCGAAAGCTTCTCACCCATACCGACATATAAAATAGGTTTTCCGGTTACTGCCTTAACAGACAATGCCGCACCGCCTCTGGAATCGCCGTCCATCTTGGATAAAATCACACCGTCAATGCCGACTTTTTCATCAAAATCCTTTGCCACATTGACTGCGTCCTGACCGGTCATGGCGTCTACGACAAGCAGCGTCTGGTGCACTTCTACACTCGCTTTGATTTCCTGCAGTTCCGCCATCATTTCCTCATCAATATGAAGGCGTCCTGCCGTATCTAAAATGACAACATTATGTCCGTTTTTCTGCGCATGTTCCAATGAAGCTTTGGCAATATCAACCGGCTTATGATTTTCTCCCATGGAAAAAACATCTACCTGCTGCTTTTCTCCATTGACCTGTAACTGCTTGATTGCGGCGGGACGGTAAACGTCACATGCCACAAGCAGAGACTTTTTTCCTTTCAGCTTTAGCTTTCCGGCAATCTTGGCTGTTGTGGTCGTTTTACCTGCACCCTGCAGACCGCACATCATAATCACGGTAATAGCCTTACCGGGCTGCATCTGGATTTCCGTCATGTCGGAACCCATCAGGTTTACCATTTCTTCATTTACAATCTTAATAACCATCTGTCCGGGATTCAGACCGTTTAAAACATCCTGTCCGACTGCCCTCTCTTCGACAGATTTCACAAACTGTTTTACCACTTTGAAGTTGACGTCCGCTTCCAAAAGCGCCATCTTGACTTCTTTTAACGCCGTTTTCACATCTTCCTCTGTCAAACGGCCTTTGCTTCTCAAATTTTTGAAAACATTCTGCAGTTTATCTGTTAAACTTTCAAATGCCATATAATAACCATGCCTTTCCTCAACATGCGAGTTTGTGGCCAAGACGCTGTAAGCGTCGGCACAAACTTGCGGTTGAAAGAATGTAATTCTTTCAACCTTTTATAACTCTTCTAAAATCTCCGCCGATAACTGCCGGATTTTCTTGCAGTATTGCGCTTTGTCCTCGTTTTCGTCCTGCTCGTAGTTCTGGGTAAGAACGTCTACTTCTTTAATCTGCTCTTTAATCTTTAGAAATCTGGCAATCAGGTTTAATTTTTTCTCATACTCCATCAGGGCTTTATCACAGCGCTTTACGATATCATGTACGCCCTGCCTGCTGATTCCCGCTTCCGCGGCAATCTCGCTTAAGGAAAGGTTTTCATATACGATTCCCTCATATATCTGCCTCTGATGTTTCGTCAATAATTCACCATAAAAATCATACAACAAACCCTGCTCTACGATTTTCTCCATGATTTTACTCCTATCGGATTTTCTGATTGCTGCCTGACTTTTGACATTTTACTATATTGGTGTAGGGGTGTCAAGTATTTTTTCTTGACAGATTTCTTTTATTTAATATTAACCCCAAAGTATAAAAAGAGCGTCCAATCTGATAATGCTTTCAGTTAGGGACACTCTGCCAAATACACCATATTAAATTGAAAATTAAATGGAAATGCCTTATATTATACTCTCTGCTTGCCAAATCTTAAAAGGTATTTCTGTGCTGCCTGTAAAGAGATGTCCATTTTATTCTGTAACCTTTCTAATATGTCCGTCTCAGAAAGATTAAACTCATATCCTATTTCAATAATCGCTTCTGCCATGCCCTCTATTTTTCCTTTTTCTATATTCTCTTGGTCGCGCATTAACAATGTCATATATTCATGCCTCCATTCCCTGTTTTTCTTTGCTTACTTAAAAAGATGTAACTTGTTCTCTTGCAAGATTACATCTCTTTACATTTCTATCATAAAATGCCATATTCCCTATATAATTCCTGTCGATAATCCTTATTATCTTTTATTTTCGAAATATCAGCAATCCGATTATTATCCACCAGTTTTTGAATTAACATAAGCATCATCTCTTCACCAACGGATTGTCCTTTTTCCATATTCTCCTGGTCTCGCATCAACAATGTCATATATTCATGCCTCCATTCCCTGTTTTTCTTTGCTTCTTTTACTGCTTCCGACAATCTCTGCACAAAATTATCCTCAGACTCTTTTCCTGCTACATAATCAAGAAATGCCTTTAACTCCTTACTAACGTCATCCTGCTTCCCATCAGCATTCAGGAATATCTTTACCGCTCCATCTTCTAAGA
>CAMWMM010000054.1 GCA_947175285.1 uncultured Lachnospiraceae bacterium | reverse complement strand
CAATGCGCATAAGGAAATATGCCGCTTCGCGGCTGCGGCTGGCGCAATACTCACGGCAAATTTTATTTACCGTGAATATATAATAAGCAATGGAAATTGTTGATTCACAAGGACATGAAGAAGATGGATTTATTTGAGGCAGCCAGGATGAGTCCAAACACTTTGGCAAAGATGGGTAGAAATGAAGATGTCTCTATAGATGTACTCAAACGTATCTGTGAATATTTGCAGTGTGATGTTGGGGACATTATGGAAATGGTTCCAGAGAAAGACGGGGAATAGTTAATTGAACAGAAATAAATACAGTGCAGGAGCCGTAAAGTTTGCCTTGTGGTTTATGGAGTTTCGCAAGGAGGTTTGGCTTCTGGCGCAGGGAAGAACGTTTGATGAAATAAAAGCACTCAGCGCCCAGGAAAATATATTTGGCGCATCAACACCAGCAAGGGCAGCAATGATTCAATCCACTTTAACTGCGAGAATAAAGAATCTTGATTCGAGCTTTTATCCGCTTTTTATGGATAGTGATATAGCAACACAGAAATTATATGCACTGACGGGCAGCTTTGCCCATGATACATTGTTTTTCGACTTTATGTATGAGGTTGTCAGGGAAAAGATGATTATTGGAACGGGTGTGCTTGCGGATGCAGACATTCGCATTTTTTTTAAGAATAAGCAGGCGCAGGATGAAATAGTTGCAAAGTGGACAGATCAGACACTGCAGAGACTTGGCAGGAGTTATAAGTCACAGCTTTATGAGGCTGGTCTTCTTGATGATAAGACAAGGGGGACAGAACGCAATCTATTAAAGCCAATTCTCGATCCGGCATTGAAACACTGGTTAGAAGATTATGGATATGGACAGATAGCCAAAGCATTGGAGGGAATCAGATAATGGCTGATTTAAAAGAACGTCTCGACAAAATGGAGGAAGCAATCCGTAAACCTGCATTTAGGCAAAGCAGTGGCCGGGCAAATGAAGTGAATTATTGGATATTCGATTATCCACCGGAGAGAGAGTTGGAGGTCCGGGAGCGAATCAAGTATATGCAGAACAAGAATACGAAGGGCAGTGAGGGATTTGATTTGGTGGTGTTTGATCTGTATGATATCATCATTGACTTTCTTGATGAAAATAATTTCTTGGAGGATTGCTATAAGTTCGAGAAGAAAAAGGGGTTGGAACGCATTGCCAAAGCGGTCAGTAACGCAATGAAAATCAATGATGATGACAGTTATATCGTGCAGTATATCAAGGATAACACACCAGAAAATGCAGTGGTTTTTCTGACGGGAGTTGGAAAATGCTTTCCTATTTTGCGTTCCCATAAAGTGCTCAATAATTTACATCAGGCGTTTGTGAGGGTTCCGGTTGTGATGTTCTTTCCAGGAATCTATAACGAGCAGGAATTGATTCTGTTTAACGAGATAAAAGATGACAATTATTACAGGGCTTTTAAGCTGGTAAAGTAGGAGGATTCATTATGCAGATTAAGGAAATGTTTTCCAAACCGATAGACCGGGAGATTCAGGGTGTCATTATTGTAGGTCAGGGCGAGGAAACCGGAGTCTTGCAGGAACTTGAAGAATATGTGGTTACCAGAGAACTGCAAAAGCATTTTGCAGAGTTTTTTGAAGCATATAAGAAGGGTATTGTAGGAAATACAAATGAAATAGGTGTATGGATATCTGGTTTCTTTGGAAGTGGTAAATCCCACTTTTTGAAAATACTGTCCTATATTCTAGCGAATAAGGAAATTGATGGAAAGAGGGCAATTGATTTCTTTGAAGAGGATCACAAAATATCGGATGCATTCGTTTTGGCGGACATGAAATTAGCTGCGGAGACACCGACGGATGTGGTGCTTTTTAACATTGATTCCAAAAGTGACAGCAATAGTAAGCAGAATAAGGATGCAATTGTCAATGTGTTCTTAAAAGTATTTAATGAGATGAGAGGTTTTTGTGGAAGCATGCCGCATCTTGCAGATTTGGAAAGCCAGCTCAACGATGTAGGTAAATATGAGGCATTTAGGGAAGCGTTTGCGGATGTATACGGCTCTGAGTGGGAGAAGTCACGTCACAAATTTGATTTTATTCAGGATGATGTGGTCGAAGCACTTGTAAAGATTGAGTTTATGAGTGAGGTGGCTGCAAGGAATTGGTGTGAGAAGGCAGCGGAAACTTATCGGATCAGCATTGAGGATTTTGCAAAGCGTGTAAAAGCATATATTGATCAGAAAGGTGAGAATCATCATGTTGTATTCATGGTGGATGAAGTGGGGCAGTATATTGGTGATGATTCTAACCTGATGCTGAATCTTCAGACTGTAAGAGAGGAACTTTCCAAGGAATGTAAGGGGAAAGCATGGGTTGTAGTGACAAGTCAGCAGGATGTAGATTCCATTATGAAAGTGAAGGGTAATGACTTCTCTAAGATTCAGGGGCGATTTGCGACAAGACTTGCACTGTCTTCCGCGAATGTGGATGAAGTTATTAAAAAGAGGATATTGGAGAAGAATGATACCGGTGCGCAGACATTGAGACTTCTTTATGAGCAGAAAGCAACGATTATCAAGAACCTTATTGTATTCAACGATGGTGTGGAAAAGAAAATTTATACAGATGAATATGATTTTGCGTTATGTTATCCGTTCGTACCATATCAGTTTAATCTTCTTGCGAGTGTGTTGACTTCCATTCGCACCCATGGCGCATCTGGTAAGCATTTGTCTGAGGGAGAGCGTTCCATGCTTGCGCTCTTTAAGGAATCAGCTGTTAAAATCATGGACGAGTCCGAGGGCGCAATCGTGCCGTTTTATCGCTTCTATGACGCTTTGGAGAACTTTCTTGATCATAGTCATAGAAGTGTTATTATTCGCGCCTATGATAACAGCAAGATCAATTCAGAGAAAAAGACTTCTGATGTATTTGCAATCAATGTATTGAAAACTCTCTTTATGATTAAGTACATACTTGAGATTGAGGCAAATATGGATAATATTACAAGCCTTATGATCAGCAATATTGATGAGGATCGTATCGTTTTGAAGGATAAAGTTGAGGCAGCATTAAAAACGCTTCAACAGCAGATGCTTATTCAAAAAAATGGAAGTATCTATGTGTTCCTTACAGATGAAGAACAGGAAATCAACCGTGAGATTAACAACCAGAATGTGGAGATGGCAGAGGTTATTAACAAAGTATCAGAAATGATTTTTGAGGATATTTTTTCTGATAAGCGGTATCGTTATCCTGCACCTGCTGGTAATGCTGTGTTTCATGGTCGATATACGTTCCCATTTAATCAAACGGTGGACGACAGACCATATAAATCCAACCAGAACTATGATATAGGACTGCGCATTCTGACCCCGTGGTACGAGGGCGGCAATGATGATGCAACTCTTCGCATGATGTCAGGGACAGGGAGAGAAGTACTTGTGCTTTTGCCAAATGATTCTGCGTTTCTTGATGAGTTGATGACTTATCTGAAAATTGAGAAGTTCCTACGGCTGGGTACTTCAACACAGCTGACGAAATATGAGACAATCAAAGAAGCAAAGCGCGTGGAAATGCGAGAACGCAATGCGAATGCAAAGCTTTATCTGACAGAAGGATTGAAAGAAGCAACAATCTATGTAAATGGTGACGCAGCCCATCTGTCTGCAAAGGAAGTGACAGGGCGCATCAATGAAGCGATCGGTCGTCTTGTGCAGACCGTTTACCACAAGTTGTCTTATATCGATGTTGCAATGGATGAAGTGTCTGTTCGTAAGATGTTTCAGCCGAACAATCAGATGTGTTTGAACCTTGATGAAGCGACAGAACCAAACGTCCATGCGCTTGATGATGTGTTGAATTATATCAAGGGAAATACGGATATTCATATCAAGACTTCCATGAAAACAATAAAAGACCGCTTTATGCGTGCGCCTTACGGGTTTGTCGAGGATGATATATATTGGCTTATAGCAAGACTGTTTGGACGTGGTGACTTGACTTTTACCGTAAATGGGGCAATCGTGACACGGATGAATAAATCTGGTGATGAGATTGTAGATTATATTACCAAGAAACAGTATGTAGATAAGCTTTTGATGGAAGTGAGAATCCGGGTATCTGAAAAGGATAAGAAAGCGGTACAGAAAGTCATAAAGGAATTGTTTGGAACATCTCTGGTATCAGAAGATGAAGATACTGGCATGCGCAATTTTCAGAATTATGCACAGAAACGTATATTTGAAATGGAAAAGTTGGAAAGCAATTACCAGCAATATACATATCCGGGAAAGAAAGTGATCGATGAGGGTAAGAAATTATTGCTTGCTGTGGTGCAGATTTCTGAACCAAAAGAATTTTATGAGTATGTTTCACACCATCAGGATGATTTTCTTGACTATGCTGAAGACTATGAGCCTGTCAAGTCTTTCTTTGGCGGGGAGCAGCAGCAGATTTTTATGAGAGCATTCGATATGCTTGCGATTTATGATGATAGTAAGACTTATATTGTAGATGAAGAGCTTGAAAGAATTGTTGAGCAAATGAGGTCAATCGTGAAAAAGGATATGCCCTATAGGGATATCCCGCAGCTTCCTGACCTTCGTAAGAAATTTATGGACGCATATTCAAAAGTGTTGGAATCAGCCTTGGCGCCGGTAATGCAGTCTATTGAAGCGGCAAAAGACAGAGTCGTGGAGGTCGTTGATGCGAAAGCTTATGCAACAGAGAAGAGACAGAAGTATATTGAACTCTTCCTTGAAATCAGCGACGGAGCCGGAACGTGCAACAATGTTTCAGTCCTCAGAAGCTATGCAGATAAAGCAGAGGCGTTGAAAATCCGTCTTTTGAATGAAATGGATGCCATGGACGCCGAAATGATAAGAAAAAGGGCAGAAGAGGAAGAAAAAAAGAGGACTCCGGATGGCGGGTCTGTTGACATTGTTGTAAAAGTTCCGATTAAGAAAACAAAGAATGTCACCATAAAGAATATTACTCATACATCATCGTGGCGGATAGAGAGCGCGGAGGATGTTGAGAAATGTGTAAATCAGCTTCGAAAGTCATTGCTGGAAGAACTGGATGGAAATGATATTGTAAATGTGGAGTTTTGATAGGGAAATCAGGAATGTTTCATTTAGATTGTTTATAAAGGAGTATTTGGTAAAAATAAGGATAGAAGCAGTGAAATGGAGAGAAATAAAATGATTATTAAGTGGATAGCGCTAAAAAATTATAGATGCTTTGAAGATATCGAGGTAAATTTCCATGAGAAACTAACGGTAATTGTCGGGGATAATGGTTCCGGAAAAACTTCTATTCTTGAAGGGTTGGCTGTCTCTCTGGGAACAATGTTTACAGGTTTGGATGGACAGGTTGGTCTAAGCATCTATAAAAAGGATGTCAGATTAAAAGCATATTTGATGGGAGAGTCTGAAGATGTCCAACCGCAGTATCCGGTTGAAATAACTGCTAGGGGTGATATAGATGGACAAACGATCACATGGAAAAGAGCTTTAAATGGAGAAAACGGCATTACAGTCAGGAAAGATGCGAAAGCGATGACGGATATTGCAAAGGGCTACCAAGAACGTCTACGGAATGGGGATGCAGCACTGGTACTTCCTATCATTGCATATTATGGCACTGGACGTTTGTGGGACTACCATAGAGAAAAGAAAACAGATACTTTTAAGGATAACACAAAAACAAATGGCTATATTGACAGTCTGGATGGAACGGCGAACATTAAACTGATGATGAGTTGGTTTAAAAAGAAGACAATCCAAAGAATACAAAAGAGTGCAGAAGGATTGGGAGAGTTCATGGAACTAGCAGTTGTTTGTAGAGCAATGGCGATTTGTTATGAACGCATTACAGGGTATCATGGTGTGGCTTTTGATTATAATCTGGATACGAATGAGATTGAATGCCATTATGTTAATGAGGATGGAGTTCGTATGAGCATTCCATTGTCACAGATGAGTGATGGATATAAAAGCACTATTAGTCTAATTGCGGATATTGCCTATCGGATGGCTGTATTAAATCCGCAACTAAAAACAGCTGTAATTGATGAAACGAATGGGGTCATTTTGATCGATGAAGTGGATTTGCATCTGCACCCTGCATGGCAGCATCGCATTCTTGGAGATTTGCAGGAGATTTTTCCGAGAGTTCAGTTTATTGTCACAACTCATGCGCCGGCAGTCATCAGTAGTGCAAAGAGCGAGAACCTTGTTATATTAAAGGATTATGAGGTGCTGGATGCAGGTGCCGAAATTTTTGGAAATGATGTAAATTCCATTTTGAAAGATATTATGGGTGTATCGGATCGCGATCCTGTCATTGCTAATCTTTTCAGTCAATTCTATTTGCTGCTGAATGATGGGCAATACGATGTGGCAGAAAAGGTTTTGGATGAAATTGATGGGCAGAGGAATTACCATGATAAAGAAGTTGCCGCCGATAGAGTAAAACTAAAGCTGGAGAGAATCCGGGGAGGACAGAAATAAATGATTGAGGTAAAAAAAGGAATCGAGCCCGAGGGATTAAAAGAATTGAGAGAAGATCCCATATTAAGCGGACTTTCGACAATTTTTTATACGTTAGATGGCAGAATTGACGCAACGGATTCAGATGTGCAGTTTGATTTAGCGAATACATTAAATCTAAACTGTGTATCTGCACCTTTGATCGCAGAGCGGAGAGCAGCTTTAGATGCATTGATCGATGACATTGGGAAGGTAGAAGAAGAACATTTACATAGTTATTGTACGGAAATGTTGAATGCTTTCAGGGAGGAAAGAGATCCCAAAACGCCGTATGTAGGAATTTTAATTTGGTATTTGCAAACAATGGTAATGGCATTGGCATAGAACCAATACAAAGGAGTAAGAATATGAATAAAACCGCAATCAAGAACTTTGCAATCTGGGCGAGAAACAAACTGATTGCAGATATACAGTACAGAGCAGGACTTATGGGCATAACAGCTGATGGGATACGTCCTGCATTGCCGCAGTCGACGAAAGAAACGGAGTTCTATGATATTGGAACTGCACAGCCGTATGCTATTACGGGAGAGGCTGTCAGACAGCGTAAAAGTCTTGTAGATGTCATCAATCAGAAAGCAAATGAGACAAACTATAAAACTGCTTATAAGTACATTACAGAAGGTGTTGCATACACTTGGTTTAACCGTCTGATTGCAGTTCGATTTATGGAGATTAACGACTATCTTCCGTCTCATATCCGTGTACTGTCCTCTGATAGTGGTAAGATGGAACCAGATCTTGTGACTACCCCGTTTGATGCCGATTTGATTTTTACAGATAAGGAAAAGCAGGAAATTGTCAGATTAAAGAATGAAAATAATCTGGATGAGTGCTTTCGCTTGCTGTTTATCAAACAATGCAACGCATTAAATGAAAAACTTCCGGCGCTTTTTGAAAAAACAGCGGATTATACGGAACTTTTGTTAAATATCTCTGTGATTGATAAGGAAGGAGTCGTTTATCATCTGGTCAACGATATTTCGGAGGATGATTTCAACATCGAAAAAGGTGGTCAGGTAGAGATTATTGGCTGGCTGTATCAGTATTACAATACCGAGCCGAAAAATGAAGCATTTTCAAAAAACGGAAAGATTACAAAAGAAGAGATTCCTGCGGTAACACAACTTTTTACACCGGATTGGATTGTGCGTTATATGGTGGAAAATAGTCTTGGACGTCTGTGGGTAGAAGGGCATCCGAATGATCTGCTGAAATCCAAGTGGAAATATTATCTGGAGGAGGCAGAGCAGGAGCCAGAAGTTCAGGTAAAACTTGATGAAATACATAAAGAATATGCGAAACTGAATCCAGAGGATATCCATTTTATCGATCCTTGTATGGGCAGTGGACATATTCTTGTCTATGCATTTGACGTGTTGATGCAGATCTATGAGTCTGTCGGATATTCCCAGAGGGATGCTGCCAAGAACATCCTTGAAAATAATCTCTATGGTTTGGATATCGACGATAGGGCATATCAGATGGCGTATTTCGCTGTAATGATGAAAGCAAGACAGTATAATCGCCGGATTCTTTCAGCAGACACTGTTTGTCATGTGT
Source organism: uncultured Lachnospiraceae bacterium (assembly GCA_947175285.1). Next base: position 7,301 of record CAMWMM010000054.1, on the reverse strand, counting down.
ATTCCATACAGGAGAGTAATCATATCAATAGGCAGCAGCTCACATACTTTGGTGTGGGTTTCAATGAGGTGGAGAAAAATGATGCATTGAACCAGATTGGAGGCTTGCTTGATACATTTAAGGATGCCAAGGAGTATGGTTCCATTTTGAATGTTGCGGATTATGATTGGGATTTGCTGAGGCGGTTTGCAGAAAGTGCTGGTGTTGGTGGGCAGATGACGTTGGATGCGGTAGGGATTGAGCAGACACAGAAGAGATTGCAAATGCTGATTGATATTGGCGAGGTGATGGCAAGGAAGTATGAAGTGGTTGCAACGAATCCGCCGTATGCAAATGCGAGTAAACTGGATGAGCCGATAAATGATTTTGTAAAAAAGTACTATCCTAACAGTAAGGCAGATATGAGTACAGTCTGTATGGAGAAAACCCTTTTAATGCTCAAACTTAATGGGTTAATGACAATGATTAACATTCCAGTATGGATGTTCTTATCTACTTATGAGCGATTGCGTGAAAACCTTATGGATTTTAGTACTATTATTAGCTTGATACAACCCGGAAGAGGGATTTTTGGCTCAGACTTTGGTACTACATCCTTTATAATTATGCGCGATAGTATTCATGATTATAAAGGGCATTATCGTCGTCTGTTTATTAAGCAAGGCGATGTACAAAGTGTGGACGAACGTGAAAAAGTGTTCCTGCAAGGTAAAGGAATTTACTTTGCAAAACAAGAAGGATTTAGAAAGATTCCGGGTAGTCCTATTGCATACTGGGCAAGTCCTGCAGTAATAGAAGCGTTCGTTAATGGAAAACCATTAGGGACGTTTGCTCCTCCCAAACAGGGGTCTACTACAGGAAACAATGATCTGTTTTTACGACTATGGTTTGAAGTAATACATAATAAGAAAAAGTGGTTTAAATGTTTAAAAGGTGGGGCGTTTCGTAAATGGTATGGTAATCAAGATTATTACATTGATTGGGAAGATGATGGACGTAATATAAAGGCAGAAGGGCGTCAAACGATACGAAATGCAGAAAAACTCTTTGAAGAAGGCGTTTCTTGGTCACGTGTTACTATTGGCGCTTCTTCTTTCCGCATAATGCCAAAAGGTTATTTCTTTGAAAGTGCGTCAGGTGTTTGCTTTCCTAAAAGCAAAGATATTCCTTACACATTGGGTGTTCTTAATTCAAAGGTTATTCAAAAATTTGCAGAGATGTTGAATCCTACTGCAACACTACAATCGGGAGACTTGGCAAGAATTCCCGTTCTTATTTCTGACGAAATATTTGAAAGTGTTACAAATAGAGTAAACGAGTGTATTTTAATTTCAAGAGAAGACTGGGACTCCTTTGAAACTTCATGGAATTTTGAACAGCATCCATTGATTAGGTTGAAGAAAAAATCAAAAGAGAGGGAGAATAAAGGAGAGTGGTTCTATCGTATAGAGGATTCATTTTTCTGGTGGGAAAATGAATGTGATATTCGTTTCAATCAATTAAAAATAAACGAGGAAGAACTAAACCGTATCTTCATTGACATATATGGCTTGCAGGGTGAACTAACACCAGAAGTTGAGGATAAGGATGTTACAGTTCGCAAGGCTGATTTACAGAGAGATATCAAGAGCCTGATCTCCTATGCAGTTGGCTGTATGTTTGGACGTTATTCCCTTGATGTTGAGGGACTTGCGTATGCTGGTGGTGATTGGGACAATAGTAGATACAATACATTTATTCCTGACAAGGATAACATCATTCCCATTACAGATGAGGAATACTTTGAGGATGATATTCTTGGTCTATTCTGTAGTTGGTTAAAGAAGGTATATGGGAAAGACACTTTAGAGCGGAACCTGGACTTTATAGCATCAGCACTCAAAAACAAAGGTGACACATCAAGAGAAATCATACGTAACTATTTTGTAAATGATTTCTTTAAGGATCACTGCACGACATATTCTGTTACTGGTTCTGGCAAGAGACCTATATACTGGCTCTTTGACAGTGGAAAACAGAACGGGTTTAAGGCACTGATTTATCTACATCGGTATAATGCGGATACTGTTGGAAATTTGCGTGTTGATTATCTGCACCGCATGCAGAGGATTTATGAGTCTGAAATTGGTCGTATGCAGGATATGATAGATCACAGCACAAATAGTCGGGAAGTGGGAGCTGCAGCAAAGCGAAAAGAAAAGTTGCAGAGACAGCTAAAAGAGTGTCATGATTACGATGAAAAGATTGGACATTTGGCACTATCACGGATAGAACTTGATTTGGATGATGGAGTTAAGGTAAACTATGAGAAAGTGCAGACTGCAAAAGATGGAAAGAAGTATCAAGTACTGGCAAAGATATAGAATTTAGAGGAAGTCTACATTGGACACTTAAAGTTAATGAGGGAAGAAAGTATGATTGGTAAAGAGATTAATGGTTATGAGATAATAGAATTTAAAGGTAAAGGTTCTTTTGGAACTGTTTACAAATGTCAAAAAGATAATTGTACATACGCTATGAAGATTTTTGCAATGGATTATGTCTTTTCCGAATTTGCAAAGGGTGAAGATAATAGAATTACAAGGGAAATCGAGGCACTTAAAAAGGTTCACAGCGATTATGTTGCAGGCTATATAGATGATGGTACATTTGTAGATAATGGATGGGAATACATATATGTGGTTATGGATTTTGTCGAAGGACAGGATTTGGAAACTGTTATGAGAAGCAGAAAGGTTGAAATGGAAGAGGCTATAAGAATTTTTAGTCAGATTTTATATGGTATAGAGTCAATCCATTCACAGAATTTAATTCATAGAGATTTAAAACCTGCTAATATTTATCTGTTAGAAAATGGCAATATTAAGATACTAGATTTCGGTCTGTCTAAATTAATAGATTATACATCTATTACAAATACAGGTGATCAATTAGGAACCCCATTGTATATGTCACCGGAACAAATAAGCGATAGCAAAAATATAGATTATCGTTCTGATTATTATGCAATGGGAGTAATATTATTTAAATTATTAACTGCTAATACTCCTTATGGAGCAGTGAGTTCAAGGGAGGAATTATATTACAAGATTAAAGTCGAACCGCCAATCTCAATTAGATTTTTTATTCCAACGATAAACAACGGTATTGATAACTTGGTCATGACATTGTTGCAAAAAGAAAATTATAAGCGACCGAACAATATACAAGATATTAGAGAATACATCAAAAAAGATAATGTTGCAGCAAAGAATATTGCAAAACAGTTTATGCCCTCTTTTTACGTAAGGTTATTTGATGATAAGTCTGTATTTGAACAGTTTTATAAAGATGGGTTTATGGTGGAGAATGTAATTTTCCCAATTAATCATCAAGACAGACAAAAGAATTTATTAAAGTTTGTGAAAAGCAATAATATTAATATTATCATAGATCCGGCAACTATGCGATTGGCATATGACACATATGCAGAAGTTAAAGGACTTGCAATGTTGCCCTATGCACCAAAGCAATTGGAACGATTACAATTGGAAGATTTAGAGGATTATGAGACTAAAAAAGAATATGTAAAGAAGGTTGTTGATGAACAATTAAAACATGGTATAAAAAATATTGTCGCTCCATTTCATATGAGTAATAATTCAAATATGGTAAAAATCAAGATGGATATAAATGAAAATTGGTTTTCACTGGATGTAAAGTTACTAGAAGAAACAAAATCTTATTTGGATTTATTAAAATTCGATGGGAAATTAGTAGGAGGTTTTTGCATCAAAGCAGATATTCTTACAGATAGAAAAGAACGAGAGTATTTTTTGAATGTGTTATCTGGATTGAATTGTGATATGTATTGGATATATGTTGATTGTATTAATGAAAATTCTAACGTATCACAACTATATAATTATGCGACTGCACTGCTTGATTTACAAAAATCGACAAATAAGCCTGTTATAGCTGGAAGAATAGGAACATTTGGGCTTATACTTCTTGCGTTTGGTTTATATGCGTTTGAATCAGGGGTAGCAAGGTTTGAATCATTTTATGAAGATTTATATAAGGATGCCAGCGAAAAACCATTTAATATGCCTATTAGATATTATATGCCAGAGCTTTTAAAAACGGTATCGGTTGACCGAAAAAATCCAATTAGAATACAACAATTATTGCATTCCGAAGTTGGTAAGGATATAATATGCCATTGTCCTTATTGTAATGGAATTGATCCAGCATTACTTATGAATGATCAGTTGACAAAGAGACATTTCCTGTATCGAAGGAACGAAGAGATACAGTTGCTCAGGAGTATCTCAACTGTGGATGAGAGAGCAGATTATGTAAAGGAACGTGTTAAAAATGCAATAAATTATTACAAAAATCTGAAACCGATTTTTAAAGATGATGATTACAAATTTCTAAAAACATGGTTAGAAGTAATAGAAAGATTGCAAAAGAGGATGGAAGAATGTTAGAAGCAGAGATTGTTAATTCTATGAACAAATATTTATATTGTCATGGAATATGTTATGCGAATGAAATCAGAATGGGTATTGGCATTCCAGATATATCATTTAACTTAGGGGGAAATAGGAGAATGAAATGTTTGGATGATTATTATTTATTTTCTATTTGGGATTTTATTGATATAAAAAAGAAAACTACATTAAAAGAAATAAAAGAAAAATTTTTATTTACCATCGAAAGAATAAAAAAATATGTTTTGCAATTGGCTGGTATGAATTTAGTTGCACTCAACAAAGAGGTGGTCAGAGTTACGAATAGTATTAGAAATGTACAGTTAGGGATTACAGTTGCGGTTGAGGCAAAGATAAGTGATTGGAAAAATGGATTAATTCAGGCACAGAGATATTTGTTATTTTCAGATTATTCATATTTAGCATTGCCAGTGGACAATATCAAACTTGTCAATCTGTCTCTGTTAAGAAAAACGGGTATTGGATTATTAGCAATAAGTGACAGTAATCTGAACGAAGTTGTTCCTGCAACAAGATCTAGTGAATGTACCTATAATATGAAATATATACACACATCTGTACTAATTGATAAATATAAAAAGAATCATAATAAATATGTTAGAAAAAAGGATAATATTTTTTCTCGGTTTTTATTAGAAGATTTAAAAGAAAAAGCAATAGAGAAATGATTATAATACTTTTGCGATTAAGAGGCTCTTCAATGACAAAATGGGCAAAATTGGAGAGTCATAGCCAGATTTGACAAATGTTTTTTATGTTGGATAAGGCAGAAAATTAGTAAAGTTTTTAAAGTGGTAAATGTAAAACTAAGGAGATGAGATAAGGTTGGCAAAAGATGAAAATATCTTTATTCATGACGCTACACCAACATGGAGTGGGTTTATATATCAAGGTGAAGTTGCAATTTATTTGGCAGTATGTAAAATTTGTGATCTTATAGAGAATGGGCTGTCGAAAGAGGTAATCAAGTCAGAATACTGGTTGGAAGTAGAAAAGAGCGAAGACATAGCTGTTGTAAAAGACGATGGAAAACAAAAACAATATCTTTCAATTCATCAAGTAAAAAATCAGAAAGATAACAGCATTTGTGATTATAGGAACCCATTAATTCAATTAATGCTCGAAAAAGGCTTTTGGAAAATGAAAAGCTTAGGGAACCCAGAGGCATTTTTACATATCAGCAGCCGAGTGAAGGAAGACAATAATACGATCGATCAACAATTGTCAAGTTGGGCAAAATGTATAAATGATTTTTATAACAGTATCAAAGTGTTTATTGGCAATTATATTGAAGAGAATGAAAGAGAGAATTTTTATAACAAAATAGGTGGAATAATGAAGAATGAACCTATAAAATTAAATCGAACTTATTATAAAAAGTTGATCGATGGGGTAGTTAAATCATGTAATGATAAGAAGTATGATCTAGTAAAGGATAAGCTAAAAGAATTATTGGAATATTTAGAAAACAAATTGGCAATTGATTATATAGATGAAAAGGTTATGTTGTTTCCATATGATAGCAAGAAATTGTATTGTGAGGGAAAAGAACTTTTCAATAAGATTGTTGAGCAGGTAAGACGATATAAAAATAATGATAAATATATTTCCAAAGGGCAATATGAGTATATAGCAGATCGATTGTTGCATTATATGAGAAATCATGTTTTGCAAAGGCATAATGCAATACAAAAGGGCGGGATTATTAAGGCAGAGATTTCGTTTGGAGATTTGTTTGATATTCTGGATTTAAGTATTTCCATATATGAGCGGGAAGCTAATATTTTGGCATTGCGTAGAGGATATGAAGAAATTCTATCTCAATATTGTAGAACGGTATGCAAGCATCAGTGTGAAAAAACAAATAACTACGAATGCAAAATATATAAAGATGAGTACGAAAAAGTAAATTTATCGGATGAAGAATTTGTTAGAATGTGTTTTCATTATAATCCTGATTGCGATAAAAGTATTGATGATCGGGATTGTCTTATGAAATTGTTAAGAACACAGGGAATGCAGGAATCTGCTTTTGAAATATTAAAAAATGTTTCAAATATTGATTTTATAAATGCAAATGATAAGACGAAAGTTATTGTTAATAATCAAAATAATAATGCGTTTCTAACTGCAATCGAGGGAAAGAATAGCGAAATTGCAGTAGAGAATATAACCAGAGGAATAAATAATAATGCAGAATTAGTCAGTCCAATTTTTGAGGCAGATGAGTTGATTACTGTTGATTTATCATCAGAAGGATCAGTGTGGGATTATGACTATGTTGAAATAGAGGAAAAATTTATTAGCAATAAAACAAAAATGGATAGTGATGTTAATCACCATAGCATTTGCAATCCAAAGAAGCCAAGATTTGTAACTGCTAAAGAGATTATAGGGCAGTTTTCATAATATTAGATTAGAATAGAGGTAAGATTTATGCGTAAATTTATAGAATCGATTACAGGAGAAGGATCTTTGAATTTCAGATATATGGAATATGATACTTTGTTTGTAAAGAAAGATTTTAATTCATATTATTTATTCTTTTTCCTAAGTGATAAGAAACAATTAATTGAGTTAAAGGAGAAAACAGTAGAAATTTTTAGCACTATAAAAAAGAACACAGAAATATATCAGGTGGATATGGATAAGAATATTACTTGTATATTTTGTTTATGTATTTCAGAGCAAGAGTATTATGAGATGGAACAGACCAGTCAAATTAGTGAGTTGAGTAAACTAATATGTCTTGTAGAAGAAGATCTGAATTATTTCAAGAAAAATGTTTTTCTATATACTGAGAAG
>CAMWMM010000053.1 GCA_947175285.1 uncultured Lachnospiraceae bacterium | reverse complement strand
TGGGAGGACTGTGCGGCGGTCATTCCGGCGTGGAAATTATCAAAGAGAGAGGAAATTCCAACTGCCTGATGGGGCGCGTTCTGGACGCTTTGCTGCAAAAACTGTCCGTTTCGATTATCAGTCTGGAGGGAGGTCTTGCCGACAATGCCATTCCGCGACAGACAACGGCACGTATTGTAGTAAAACCGGAAGATATGGAAACCTGCTTTTCTATTGCCCGCGAAATGGAAAAACAGATACAAAAGGAGTTATCGGGGAAAGATGACGGAGTTACGATAACAGTCAGCAAGGAAAAAGAGCAGGACGGACAGATTCTGAAGTGTTTGAAAGAAGAGAGCGTACAAAAAGTCAGGGCATATCTTCTGGCAATGCCAAACGGTGTACAGGCAATGAGTGTGGATGTGGATGGTCTGGTGGAAACTTCTTTAAATATGGGAGTGATGAAGTTAGGAGAAGATTGCCTTACGCTTTCCTATGCTATCAGAAGTTCCGTAGAAAGCGAAAAGGAAGCTGTATGCCGGAAGCTTTCTGCGATTTCATACCTTGCAGGAGCAGAAGTGGATATGCGTGGGAATTATCCCGGATGGGCATACCGGAAAAATTCACCGCTGCGCGATAAAATGATTCGGATATACGAGGAAATGTATGGAGAAAAGCCAAGAGTAGAAGCGATTCATGCAGGGCTTGAATGTGGGCTGTTTGCAGGTAAACTGCCGGAACTGGACTGTATTTCCTGCGGACCTGATATGCAGAATATTCATACAACCAAAGAGGTGCTTAGTATTTCTTCCGTAAAAAGAGTGTGGGAATATCTCTTGGAAATTTTGAAACAAAAATGATACCTCTTTATTGACACTTGGAAAGGAAAAATGTAGACTGTTATGTGAGGGTGTGGTTTTTTATGGAAAGTCTCCGCAGAAGTTATGAAGATGCGGAGGGGGGTAAAAAATGGGAGAAATGAAAGATATTTTAACGGGACTCGACCGTTATGAAGAATTTTTAGAGAAACTACAGGTAGAAATTGATAAGATGGATGGCTATCGGATTGCCATTATCTATACGGATATTAAGCATTTTAAGTATATTAACGATACTTACGGCTACCAGCGCGGTGATATGCTTTTAAAGGAATTTGTGGAAAAGATTACTGATAATAATCACCATATGCTTTGTGCCGCAAGAGTATATTCGGACAACATCGTCATGGCAGCACGGTTGGAAAATGACGTAACCAATGAGGAATTCCGCGATTTTATGCAGAAGCAGAATATTGAGCTTGAGAACAGTTTCAGGGAAAGATATATGTCTGCGCGGTTGAAATTCTGTACAGGTATCAGTATTATTGCAAAAGGTGACAGACGCTTAGACCCGGCAACATCCGTTTCCAATGCAAACCTTGCAAGGAAAATAGCCAAGGAAATGGAAGACGAGTGCTGCGTTTTATTCGATAGTAAAATGTTAGAGGGAATTAAGAAAGAAGTCGAGATTACCTCTTCTATTACCAAAGCTATTGAAAACGGCGAATTTAAAGTATATTACCAGCCTAAAATGGAGACAAACAGGCTGCGTATTATCGGAGCGGAGGCGCTTATCCGCTGGCAGAAGCCGGATGGAAGTTTCATGTATCCGGATGAGTTTATTCCGTTAGTAGAGCGGAGCGGGCAGATTGTTGAACTGGATTACTATGTATATCAGGAGGTTTTCCGTTTTATTGCCAAACGCCTGGAAGAAAATAAGACGATTGTGCCGATTTCAGTCAATGTATCCAGAGCACATTTGAATAAGATGGGCATTTTGCCTTATGTCCGCTCCTTGTTTGAAGAATATCAGATTCCTTCGGATTTAGTAGAATTTGAACTGACAGAAAGTATTTATATTAAAAATACAACGAAGGCGCTGGAGTTAATAGAGGGGCTTCATGAGATGGGAACGAAAGTGTCTATGGATGATTTCGGTTCCGGTTATTCCTCTTTAAATCTGCTTAGCAGACTGCCGATTGATATTATCAAACTGGACAAAGTATTTTTGCAAAATTATGACGGAAAGAATATGCTGCGGGAGAATGATAAAATTATTATTTCCTGTGTTGTTGATATGGCACGTAAACTGCAGATTACTTCCTTGTGCGAAGGTGTGGAGACGCCGGAACAAAGCGATTATCTGTCGCAGATAGGCTGTGAAATACAGCAGGGCTATTATTTCTCCAAACCGATTCCACAGAGTGATTTCGAAGCATTTATGGATGAAAATGCCCGGGCGAAAAACATGGTGAATGTAGAAATATAAGCAGCAAAAAAGCAACTGCTTTCACAAGACAGTTGCTTTTTTGCTGCTTATATTTCTACATCATTTCTTTAGCAATAATTGAGTTTTTTACCATTTGAAAATCGAATATATGCTGTATATGATTACCAATGTATTGTAAATAAGTTGTTCTAAATAATACTGTTAATCTTTTAACCTAAATTGTGCTACTAACTCTTCCAAATTGGTGGACTGTGCAGATAATTCCTGGCTTGTTGCCGAAGTCTCCTGCGCTGATGCAGAGTTGTTCTGTATTACATTTGCAATCTGTTCTACAGCCAGCTCTAACTGCTTCATGGCATCTGCCTGTGCATCAGACAAGTCGCTGATTTCTTTTGTAGAACCCGCCAACATCGAAATACCGTTAATAATAGATTCAATCGTTGTCGTTGTCTTTTTCGTTATCTCATTACCGAACTCAATCTCTGTGATCGCATTTTCAATCAGGTCCTTTGTCTTCACTGCAGAAGCAGCGCTGTCTGTCGCCAGCTTACCGATTTGATCTGCTACAACGGCAAAACCTTTGCCGGCATCACCGGCTCTTGCAGCCTCAATGGAAGCATTCAGTGACAGCAGATTCGTCTGGGAAGCAATATCTTCAATATCGCCGATGATATTGGCAATTGCATTGGATGTTTCGTTAATCTTCTCCATCGCAATATTTAACTGCTTAATATCCTCATTGCTCTTTTCAGCCTCGTCTCTAAAGTTTTCAGCATTCTGAGAAGACTCATTTGCTCTTTCTGTTGTTTCCACCACATTCTCTGTGATATTCTGGATCGTAGCAGTCAGTTCCTCTACAGAAGCCGCCTGATCGGTCGCGCCTTCAGCCAATGTCTGTGAACTCTCAGCAAGCTGGGTTGCCCCTAATGCCACCTGTTCCGATGATTCATTGATATCTTTAAGTGTATAGCTCAATCTGTCAGTAATTGTTGTAAGAGAACTGCCCAGTACCTCGAAGTCACCGCGGAAAATATCCATATTTGCAGTGATATTGAAATCTCCGCCTGCCACTTCATCAAGCCCTATCTCCAGTTCTTTGATACATTGCTGGAGCATGGCAATCGATTCATTAAAGGAGTCTGTCATTTCACCGATTTCATCGTTATGCATTTTTTGGATATTAATATCCAGATTTCCTTTGGCAAGCTCCGCCGTAGCATTCATTACATTATTGATAGGCTCTACAAACAAAGATGTTACAAATTTCGCAAGCCTTGCCGATATAATTACAGCAACTACCGTAATAAGCAAAATGAACCCTATCATAATATATGAAGTCAGCGAAAGTGCTCCAGAGGTTTCATTACCCATCTGAACATTTAAATCCATCAGGCCTTCTGCCGCTGTCTGAAGCTCTGTTAAGAGAGGTTTCACTGTGTTGGTCATAAATGCTACCGCTTCGTCATTGCGATTATCAAGCGCCATCTGTTTCAGCTCGTCAGTCGCTGTTATGTATTCCGGCAGAAGATCGGTGATGAGCGACGTATATTCCGATTCCTCTTTTGTGTTACAGTTTATCAACATTTCTTCGTACTTTTCTTGCATTTTGGTCTTTGCATCTGTCTCCTCCGCACTCAACGACTGCAGGGCTGCCTCATCCGATACCAGAATCATCTGCCTTAATATGGCCGGCATTTTATTCAAGTAAGTATTGAACATACCAATCTCACCCTGGGAAAAACCGTTTGCCACCAATGCGTTGCTATAACTGTAATTTGTGTAGAGTAATGCCACAAGACCCAAAAGTCCTGAAATACTGGCAATACATACTACCATCGTAAAGCAGTACGATAATTTTTTCTGTACTTTCATTTCTTTTACTTTATTAAGCATAATCTTATCTCCCTTGCAAAAAAATAAAGCTTAATTTTTTTCTTTATTTACAGTCTGCGCTACGTACAGCATGATATTCAAATGTCAAGGTACGGGTTCTTTACAGCATAACGTTATAAATTTTGCTGTAAGAGATAAAACTCACTAATTTATTATACTGTTTTTTCATTTTAGATACAAGACGGCAAAATTTGAGTCAGTTTATAAGTTTATCCTATTGAAACTGCCATTTAGATATTGTATGATAAGAGTCAGATTCCAAATGGGGAGTGAATCGAGCATAAAAAAACCTCGAAAGCCCATACTTTCAAGGTTTTTCTAATATCGGAATGACAGGACTTGAACCTGCGGCCTCTACTTCCCTAAAGTAGCGCTCTACCACCTGAGCCACATCCCGAAAGCAGTTACCATTATAACTAATTTCGAGGGAAAAAGCAAGTATTATCTCATAGAAAATGAAAGAAAAGAGATGAGACGATGATAGACAAGGAAACTTTTCACCCGCTTAACTATATTAAGAAAGAAGAATACTCCGGCAGTATGGATGGTATGCGCTATATGTTAAAGCGGGTAAAGAGCGGAGAGGAAGATAAAATCAGAGTGACGGTCTGGCCGGAACCGTTCGGCATTCATAAGACCCCGGAAGAGGAAAAAGAGTCGATAGAGGTAGCGCTTAGCGAAGAGGGAGTCGATGAGGCGGCGGACTGGTTAAACGCCAAATATGAAGAGAAAAAAGAAAAATGGAAAGGAAGCCTGCGGAAATCGTGGGTTTAAGTTAAGTGCAATGACGGCGACAAAAGAAAAAGGCAAAAAATATGAAATGGATATGTGCAGCGGTTCAATTTTAGGGAAAATACTGCTGTTTTCCCTGCCGCTTATGTGTTCGAGCATTTTACAGTTGCTTTTCAATGCAGCGGATATTATTGTAGTGGGGCGGTTTGCCGGGGATAATTCTTTGGCGGCGGTAGGTTCCACATCATCGCTTATCAATCTTTTGACGAATTTTTTTATGGGACTGTCCGTAGGCGCAAATGTATTAGTAGCACGTTATTTCGGGGCAAAACACCAAAAAGATTTGTCGGAAACAATTCATACGGCTATGACGCTCAGTCTTTATAGTGGAGTTATGTTAACCTTAATAGGCTGTGTCGGGGCAAAACAGATTTTAACTTGGATGCAGACGCCGGAGGATGTACTGCCGTTAGCAACAATTTATCTGCGAATCTACTTTGCAGGAATGACGGCGACCATGCTCTATAACTTCGGCAGTGCGATACTGAGGGCGATAGGAGATACAAAGCGGCCACTATACTTTTTAGCAATTGCGGGTGTGATTAATGTTGTACTGAATCTGATATTTGTAATTGTTTTTCGGATGGATGTAGCGGGCGTTGCGCTTGCCACGGTTATTTCCCAGTGTATTTCCGCATTTTTAATTGTCAGATGTATGATGAAAGAGCAGGGCAGCATTCACTTGGAATTGTCGGGACTGCGCATTAATGGAGATAAGTTCAAGAAAATCATACAGATAGGGCTGCCGGCAAGTTTTCAGGGAATTCTTTTTTCCTTTTCCAATGTCATAATCCAGTCGTCCGTTAATTCTTTCGGCGCGGTAACGGTTGCTGAAAATTCCGCGGGGGCGAATATAGAGGGATTTGTGTATGTGGCAATGAACGCTTTCCATCAGGCGACGATTTCCTTTACGAGCCAGAATATCGGGGCGGCAAAATATGAGAGAGTCAATAGAATCTTGGTTACGTCGGAGTTTTGCGTTATTGCGGCAGGTGTGATACTTGGCAATATTGCTGTTTTCTTCGGTTATCCCCTGCTTGGCATGTATACCTCGAGCCCGGTGGTAATGGAAGCCGGCATGAAGCGGCTAAAAGTTATCTGCAGATATTATGCTCTGTGCGGTATGATGGATGTTATGGTGGGTTCTCTGCGGGGACTCGGATATGCGGTGATGCCGATGATTGTATCTTTGATTGGAGCCTGCGGACTGCGGCTTTTGTGGATTTTTACATTTTTCCGGACAGAGCCTTTCCACACGGTATCGTCTCTCTATATGACGTACCCGGTGAGCTGGCTTATTACCTTTTTAGCGCATGTGGTTTGTTTTATCATAGTACGGCGGAAGTTAGCGAAAAAGTGGGGTGCATGAGCTTTCAGATTGATATTTAATTTAAAAGAGTAATACTTCTCCATATTCAGGATAGTATTACTCTTTACTTTTTGTGATAGAGTGTTTAAATTGTATGAATTGTTGCACTTCTTTTTGACATTGCTTATTTAGTTTTTTATATTGTGCTAGTACAGTAATATCTTCTTTTGTAATTTCCGTAAGGTCTAAACGAGAATTTTTTCCGGTGAATATCTTTAAGAAATGATTGATATTGTTCGTTATGGCATTATCAGATGGAGCATTATTTATATTATTGTTTTCTGATGATACATTGTCAGGGACTGGAATAGTCTTTTCGTTTATCAATATGGAAATGTCTATTTTGTATAATCGGCTTAACTTCATAAGAGTTTCTAAACTGGGTTCTCTGACATTGCGTTCATAGTGGCTGTACCCCTCTCTTGTTATTCCCAGATAATCAGCTACTTCTAGTTGCGAATAATTGAACTGTTGGCGCAATTCTACTAATTTAGCGGCTAATAAAGGTACAGACATTAGAAACCCTCCTTTTTATTTCATTATATCAATACGATTACTGCTCGTCCTAAAAAGGAACAAAATGGTTCGTATTAATATTTACAAAAAAGATACAATATGTTACTATATTTGATGGAACGATACAATTTGCAGATATTTACTGAGTTTTTGAATTGCTTTGATAAAGATGCACTTATTAGTATGATATTATATCTATTTTTCAATATATTACATAATTGGAGCGGAAAATATGGATAAAAAATAATAAATTTTACTCCAACAGGAATGCTGATGAATAGAAAAGGCACTCCTTAATGGATTTCAAATTTTAAAGGAAAGGAGTGATATTATGCCGAATATTACCAGTTACAGTTTTTTGACACGAAGTATGTTTGCCGGAACAAAGACAACTTGGGGAACAGGCGGGGCATTACCGGGTATGTTTCAGTTTTCGCAATTAAACAGCAGCGCCATACAGGCCCAATTGAAAGCGGCGGGTGTTGATACAAGCAGTAAGCAGTATAAAGCCGTGATAGAAGAAATGAAAAAGAATGGCTGTACAGGCAGTATGTTTACGACTATTCAAGGTATTAGAACTGCAATGAAAAATTACAATTCAAGAGGAGAATGGGTTGATCCGGATACGGGATTGACAGGTCTTCTTGTAACAGATAAAACGGGCAGCAGCCATAAAAAGATTATTGATGTTCCCGAAAGCAGCAAAGATAAAATGTTTGAATTTGTGAAAAATGACTTTTTAACTAAAGGTGGAATGGGGGACGGAACAGGGATTACAGAAATTTTTGTAGATATGTATAAGCATATGAAGTCAGAGGACAGACTGGCATCAGGTTGGACATTGAATCAGTATATGCGAGCGTATTCGCAGGCGTTTAAATCAGCGGTTAAGGCTGTTGATCCTGCATGGGACTATGGTAAGACCGTACCTTCCGGTGCGATAAACGGTATTACAAGAGAGTCTGTAGAAAGCCAGCTTTCCATAAGCGGTAATACATTTACGATAAGGCCGTCTGTTTCGGCTGATTCAATAGATATACAGATATAAAATTTAAGGAGGATAAGAATATGTCAATCAGTATTAATCAAAATTATAGTCAGTTTTATGTAGGTACGGAGCAGTTGAAAAGCTATGGTTCTAATCCGGCGGGAAAAGATACTTTAGTGAAGTATCAGTTTAACACTGCGGACGAGGACGGAAACAAGATCATGGATAAGATGACAAAAGAGGAAACCATGAAAGTAATAAATGACATTTCTTCGCAATATGGGGAAAACGTCATAGTAGAGTTTTCCGGCGATGGTCTTGCGGCGCTTGCGGAAAGTAAGAAATTTATGTCCGGCATGGAAATGACAGCGGAGGAAGCGGCGGCAAAAGAAGCAAAGGACGCTGCTTTTCAGGGTGAGCTCAAGCATTACAATAAGTCTGCAAATTACCTTCCGGCATATTCGGGGATGTATGACGCAGACAAGGCGGTTGCGTCTGCATTGGAGAATTGCAGCAAAGAGGAGCAGGGATTTGTGTACGATATCATCCGGCAGAATTTCCTTGTAGGAAGCAGCGGCTCCATGACGGAGGAGGAACGGCAGGCGAACATTTCACTTGGGATGAAGAAAGCAGAATATGCAGCGGAGAACTTTATCCCGGAGAAGAGCAGGAAGGCATTTCTGGGAGCAATGGAATCCATCGCAAAATTAGCAAGCGCGGGAAAAGCCGACAGCAGCGGAAATATGGACTATGGCGTAAGGAAAGGCAAGTATTTAGGACATGGGAGCAATCTTGTCCGGACTACGGATACGCTTGACATGATGCGGATGATGGATTCCGCTGCATATGAAGAATATCAGAAGATAAATATGGAAAGCAGCGATTCTGACAGGCAGTATAATACCTCAAAATATTTAACGAATTGGTATATTAATGCGGTAGGTAAAAATTCTCATATGGTAGACGAGTATGAAGCCAAGTCTAATAAATACATTAATGAGAATGTAAAGGACAAAAAAATAGATTCGACATTTAAAAATCTAAAAACAGAAAATAAAGCAGCTTTTATTGAAGGTTTGAAAGCCTTTCAAATACAGAATCCTAATTTCCTTTCATCTGTCATAAATCGGGAACTGACATCGAAGTTTTGGAGATTTTAAGGACAGTGTTTGTATGGTTAGGACGCAGAAAACAGAGCCTGAGTATAAGGAACAAATAAGGAGCGACTTGCCACTACTCATAAACACTGGATACAGAAGCAGAGACTGAATACAATGAACAAATAAGGGGTGAATTGCCACGCATCTGAACCCCGGTTTGTTCATTTTGTCCATACTTATGACTGTACCCTAGTTCACTCTCTCCTTCCCCCAGAAGAATAACGCCACAGTTCCCGGTCCGGTGTGGCTGCCGATGGTTGCGCCGATAGGATAGATTTGCACTTTGCCCTGAAGGTTAGGGAAACGGCTTTCTACCAAATCGGCAACGGCGCGGGCATCTTCCATACATGCAGACTGGCTGATGAAGCATTTGCCGGAATATTGCAAGCCGTCCTGCGCGTTTTGTTCCATTTGTTCTACAATCCGTTCAATGACTTTCTTTTTCGTCCTGATTTTTTCTCTTGGAATGAGTTTGCCTTCATAATCCACATTTAAAAGCGGGCAGATGCTTAAGACAGTGCCGATGAAACCGCTTGCTTTGGAAACTCTGCCGCCTTTGATATAAAAGGTTAAGTCAGTCGAGAAAAACCAGTGCTGAAGTTTGCGTTTATTGTTCTCCGCCCAGTCATGCAGCTCGTCGATTCCCATGCCGGAATCACGCTTGTCTGCAAGGGTATCCATTAACAGCCCGAAACCGCTTGAGGCAGCAAGGGAATCTACGATGTAGATTTTCCGGTCAGGGTATTTTTCACTCAGTGTATTTCCGGCAATGCAGGCGGAATTATAAGTACCCGAAATTCCGCTGGAGAGACAGAGGTGCAGGATGTCTTGTCCCCTTTGCAGCATACGTTCAAAATATTCTTCATATTCCCCTATTGTAACCTGGGATGTTTTCGTGTCTGCGCCCTCGGACATCATGCGGTACATGGTATCCGGCGGAACGGACTCGCCAAGGTCGTCCGGATATTCTTTTCCGTTAAGTTCAAAGTGAAAGCATACGTAGTGAATGTTTCGTTTATTAAAATGTTCTTTGGATAAATCAGCTGTGGATGAACAGCTTAAACAGTATTCTGACATAGATAGAACCTCCTTTGTCAAAAGTGTAACATGACTGATTTTTTGATGCAATGAAAATATTAGAGTAGTCCGTCGCGGAGAAGCGCGGATTCTTATATGGAACTGGGGATATATGTATGGACGATTTAGGAGAAACAGTGTATAATGTATTTGCTATAGATTTAAACTGGGGGAGAGTATATGAAAACTATAAAGGGAAAATTGATTGCTGCCATTTCTGCCGCAGCCGTTATTATTTTATTGACCGGCTCCATAGGGAGTTATTTGATTGCAAATAGTGTTGTCAATAGGAAAGTGAAAGAACTGCAGCTTGCAAAGGCACAGAAAACGGCTGAAGAGATGGATGGATGGCTGACTGAGCAGATCGCATGGGTAGAAGAGAATGTCGATACATATGAACTGAGGATGCAGGAAGAGTCATATGAGGAAATAAAGAGTTATCTGACAGAGCGGCTTGCAAGAGATGACGGCACGATTATGGACGCCTACTATGGATTTGAAGATAAGACGATGTTAATCATTAATTCGGAAGTAGGCGATGACTATAATTGTTGTGAGCGTGGATGGTATAAGCAGGCTAAGGAAGCCGATGCAATAGTTATAACGGACCCATATGTTGATGCTTTTACAGGCAATATAGTTGTAACGGTAGCTGCACCGATGCATAACCGGTCAGGAGAAATTGTCGGTGTGTGCGGCGCGGATATTACAACGGAAGAATTGGTATATGTTATAAATACATTGCGGGAAGATACAGGATATGGTTTTCTGATAGACAGTTCCGGGTGTTTTGTCGCACATCCCAATCCGGATTTTCTTCCTACAAAAGACACTTCTGTTTCCATTGCCGATGCAGCAGGCGGAGCACTTAGCAAAGTAAGTGATTTGGCTGCGAGGGAGCAGGGAATGGTTGAATGTACGGATTATGACGGGACTTTAAAATATTTTACTATTGCTTCCATGACAGATTGTGACTGGACGGTTGGCGTAGTCATTCCCAAGAATGTTGTGAATGATGAATTGACTACATTAGTCATTGCTTCGATTCTGATATGCATCGGCGGTATGATTTTGATTATCGGGGTTGTTGTTTTTACGGCAAACAAACTATTGGCGCCGATAGCGGATTTAAAACAGTTTGCAAGCGGCGACTTCAGAGATGAGGCTGTACGGCCGAATGATGGAAAACACCGGGTTGCCGATGGTTTTAAGGATGAAGTTGAAGAAATCGAGTATGCAACGAAGTCTGTCAGAAAACAGATTAGGGATACGATTCTCGGAACGAAAGAAGAAGCGGCAGGAATTGCCGATACTGCAACGGAAGCTTATAGTGATATGGCGGAGTTAAACAACGGACTTGACCGCATGGATCAGTTAATAGAGATTGTCACGGAAAAGGCTAACGATGCGGCGAGTGTAACAAGTACAATCAGTACGGCAAGTTCCGAAATCGGTACGGTTGTAGACAGCGTATCCATGAAAGCAGCCGAAGCGGCAGATGCGTCAGGAACCATCAATGCCCGGGCGGAAAAACTTTTATTATCAACAGAAAATTCGAAAAAGCAGGCAAGTGTGATTTACCGGAAAGTAGAAAAGGAATTAGAGGCGGCGCTGAAGGATGTAGAGAAAGTGGATGAGATAAAAACGTTATCTCAGGAAATTTTAAACATTGCAGCCAAAACCAATTTAATCGCTTTAAATGCTTCTATCGAGGCGGCACGTGCCGGGGAAGTCGGAAAGGGCTTTGCGGTTGTTGCGGAGGAAGTCAGGGCATTGGCGGAAAACTCCAGAACCGCAGTGGACAATATTCAGTCGGTTATTAATGAAGTTGTTGATTCTGTCATGGCATTAAAGGATAGTTCGGGAACGCTGCTTAACTTTATGAAAGATCATGTTATCGGTGATTACCATACTATGCTGGATACGGCGAAACAATATAAGGAGGATGCCGTATTTTATGACGGTATTGCAACGGATTTAGGTGCATCCGCACAGGAGATGGGCGCATCCATACAGGAGATGATAGCTTCCTTGCAGACGATTACGGAAACGACCACAACCATGGTGGATGATATTCATAATGTGGCTGATACCATGCAGCATACGAATATCAGTTCCGAAGAGATTATGCGGAAGATGGCAATTCTGGAACGCAGCAGCCGTTCCTTACAGGAACTTGTCGGCAGCTTTAAGATCTAATATGCCGGCGTAACAGGTAGAGTGCCAGAACATTCGGTACTACCATGAATGCATTGATTAAATCGGTACATTCCCAGACGATATTCATAGGGATAATGGCGCCGAAATAAATCATGACAATATAAAACAGTTTATAATACGGAATACCGACGTTTCCTACAAGGTATTCCGTTGCCTTTTCCCCGAAATACGACCAGCCAATCAGCGTTGTAATGGCAAACATCATAAGCGAGATTGTCAGAAAGGCATCTCCGACGTATGGGAGATGTGCAAATGCAGCCGAAGTGAGTCCGGTAGAGGGGATGTTTTGAATAGAAGCAGGGTCATAAAGCATATTGGAGACAATAACAAGGCCGGTGAGCAGGCACATAACAACAGTGTCCCAAAATACCGCAGTCATGGAAATATATGCCTGTTGTCCGGGGTCACAGACGCCGGAAGCTGCCGCGGCAATAGCGGAGGTTCCGATACCGGCTTCATTGGTGAATAAGCCTCTGGCAATGCCATAACGCAGCGACAATTGCAGGGTGGAACCGATAAAGCCTCCCATAATGGAAGAGAATGAAAAAGCATCTTTGATAATCCACAGGCATGCCTGCGGAAGCTGTCTGCGGTAGAGAATTAACAGCAGAATACAGCCAAGCAGATAGACAAATGCCATAGCCGGAACAACCCGTTCACACAGATTGCCGATGACTTTAACTCCGCCGAGAATAACGATTCCTGTCATTACGGCGAGTGCAATACCGGCAAGATGGGGTGAAAGATGAAAAGAGGTTTCCGCTGCCTGGGAGACAGAGTTTGCCTGCGTGGTACAGCCAACACCGAAAGCCGCAAAAAGCGTACAAAGCGCATAAAAAGTTCCCAGAGTTTTATTATGTAAACCGTTCCGCAGTACATACATAGGGCCGCCAGCGTAGACGCCGTTTTTCTGTCTTGTGCGGAATAAGACACTTAAATAGCATTCGCCGTAAGCAGTTGCCATACCAAGTATTCCGGTAATCCAACACCAGAAGATGGCGCCCGGACCGCCGAGTGCGACCGCGGTAGATACACCGATGATGTTGCCGGTTCCTAAAGTAGCGGCAAGCGTTGTGGCAAGCGTGGAAAAGGAAGACAGATTTTTGTCTCCGCCGTTTTCCATACCAAGGGAAAGCTTGATAGCATAGAAAAGTTTCCGCTGCGGTATATGTAATTTACATGTGAAATAGATGTGGGTTCCTATTAGAATAAAAAGAAGAGGAAAGCCCCAGATAAAGTCGTTTACTTCCTGTAAAATCTCTAACATAATAAATGATAACGACCCTGTACTTTTTCTTACTTTATTTATATGGAAAACCTTATAAAAAAAGAACGCCGGAAAGGAGAAACCGTATCATGCAGGATGAAGAAAACCGGAATGAAGCAGCCAGAGAGTGGGCACAGGCACTATGCGCTTACGCAGGGGAAAATGAGGCATTTTTGGAAAAATTCTGGAATGCGCTGCAAAATTCGGAGCCTGTTTACCGTGAATTTATATATTATTTGGAACATCAGAACTTTTTATGTGAATATAAGATAGAAGGCTATACGATAGTAGATATCATGGTATGGCAGATGGACCATTTTAAGGCGCAGATGGACAGAGGGCATTATGATATGAAGCAGAACGGGGATAAAATGCTGCTTATGGCATTTGACACAATGCTTAAGATGGAGAAGCAGCCGGAAAAGTATGTGCAGTTGATGCAGTCGGAGACAGGTACGGATTACCCGGATAAATATTGATTAGGATAATGAGTTGCTTATTATAGAAAGAATGGATATAATAACAGAGAAAAATACGGAAAGGTACAAAAAAGATGCAGATTATTGTTGTTGGATGCGGTAATGTAGGCGCAACGCTGACGGAACAGTTAAGTTCGGAGGGACATAATGTCACGGTCATTGATATGGAAAATCAAAAACTTCAGAATTTAATCAATAACTTTGATGTTATGGGCGTAATAGGAAACGGCGCAAGTTTTGCCGTGCAGAAAGAAGCCGGTGTAGAGCATGCACACCTTTTGATTGCCGTGACAGGTTCGGATGAAGTTAATCTTTTATGCTGTCTGATTGCGAAAAAGACCGGTGGATGCCATACGATTGCAAGGGTCAGAAACCCTATTTACAATATGGAAATCAATTATATTAAAGAAGAACTGGGACTTTCCATGATTATTAATCCGGAGTTTACAGCGGCTGCCGAGATGGCAAGACTGTTAAAATTCCCATCGGCGCTTACAATTGATACATTTACCAAGGGAAGAGTGGAAGTTGTCAAATATCGTGTGGGAGAAGATTCCGTACTATGCGACCTTTCCTTGCAGCAGATTGCATCCAAATTAAAATCGGATATTTTGATTTGTACTGTTGAGCGGGATGAGGATGTTTATATTCCGGGCGGTAATTTTATTATCCGTGCTAAAGATGAAATTTCCATAGCAGGTACGCCGCAGAAAACACTTGCATTCTTTAAAAAGCTGGGGGTAGCTGTCACCAGGGCAAAAAGCGTCATGATTATCGGGGGCGGAAATACGGCGTACTATCTTGCTAAACAACTGACAGCCATGGGTATACAGATTAAAATAATTGAACGGGATAAAGAGCGGTGTGAGGAACTGTGCGAATTACTGCCAAAAGCCATCATTATCTGCGGGGATGGTACGGACAGGGATTTGCTTATGCAGGAAGGACTTTTGCAAACGGAAGCCTTTGTGCCTATGACGAATGTGGATGAAGAAAATATTATGCTTTCATTATTTGCCAAAAGCCTGTCGAAAGCAAAGCTGATAACACATGTACACAGAATTTCCTATGATGAGATTATAGACAGCCTGGATATCGGCAGCGTGATTTATCCTAAGTATCTGACAGCGGAACATATTATTAAGTATGTACGTGCTATGGATAATTCATTGGGCAGTAATATTGAGACATTGTCCCGGTTGAATGATAACAGGGTGGAAGCATTGGAGTTTAGTGTAAAGGAAGACTCTCCGGTAGTCGGCATCCCTTTGCAAAAACTGCAGATTAAGCCGAACATTCTGATTTGCTCCATTAACCATAAAGGCACTATCAGTATTCCCGGCGGACAAAGTGTGATAGAAGTTGGCGATATGGTAATTGTTGTTACGACAAACACGAAATTGAATGATATCAAGGATATTTTGAAATAATCCACAGATAAAGCGGGAATGGGGGATCAAGATGAATTTTTCTATTATCAGATATATTTTGTTTCGTGTTTTGGAATT